>DASQHY010000082.1:0-16047 GCA_035631855.1 Candidatus Acidiferrales bacterium | reverse complement strand
CATCCAGGATACCGTGCACGCCATCCGGGAGCGCGTGGGCCCCGCGCGGGCCCTGTGCGCCCTGAGCGGCGGCGTGGATTCGACCGTGGCGGCGCTGCTGGTGCACCGCGCGATTGGCGAGCGCTTGACCAATGTGTTTGTGGATACGGGCCTGCTGCGGAAGAATGAGTTTGCCGAGACACTGCAATTGCTACGGGGCCGGCTAGGGCTGAACGTGCTTGCGGTAGATGCGTCGGATCGTTTTCTGGCGCGTCTAAAAGGCGTGACGGACCCGGAAACAAAACGCAAGCGAATCGGCGCGGAGTTTATCGGCGTGTTCGCGGAAAAGGCGGACGAGTTGCAGCGCGAAAACGGCCACGATGGGATGCGCTTCCTGGTGCAGGGAACTCTGTATCCGGATGTGATCGAGTCGGTTTCGGTGAAAGGCCCCTCGGCCACAATCAAGACGCACCACAACGTCGGCGGCCTTCCGGAAGACATGCCGTTTGAATTGATCGAACCTCTGCGCGACCTGTTCAAGGATGAAGTACGGAGGATTGGAGCGGACCTGGGCCTGCCACAGGAGATGCTGGAGAAACATCCGTTTCCCGGTCCGGGATTGGCGGTAAGGCTCCTGGGCGAAGTGACGCAGGAGGCGCTGGCCACGCTGCGCGAGGCCGACGCAATCGTTGTGGCAGAAATCAAGCGCGCGGGGCTGTACGGGAAGGTCTGGCAGGCCTTCGCAGTGTTGTTGCCGGTACGCAGCGTCGGCGTGATGGGCGATGAACGGAGTTACGGATTTACGGTGGCCGTGCGCGTTGTGGAGTCGGAAGACGCGATGACGGCCGACTGGGCACGGCTTCCGGCCGAGGTGTTGGAACGCATCTCTACGCGGATCGTAAACGAAGTAACCGGCGTGAGCCGGGTGGTCTACGACATTACCTCCAAGCCTCCCAGCACCATCGAGTGGGAATAGATCGGGATGAAATAAAAAGCGGCCGGAACGCCGGCCGCATAGAAAGGAATCAGTGCGAACGGTTTTTTGGGCTACTGCAAGAGAAACTCCCAAAAACCGTCGGGGCGGGGCTGCACCCGCCAACAGCAGAGATCGCTGGAGCACAACGGGCTCAGCGATGCGCCATTTTCTGAGCCATGTACAAGAGGAGCTTGCGGTCACCTTCATCCACTTTGCCGAGCAACCTCCGGAACTTGTTCAGAAAACGAGCTTCCTTTCCGCTGGTTCCAAACGCGATTTCGTCAGAGGTCTTGCGCTTGGGCAGGGCGGGGAGCTCAGGGGGCTCTTCGCCGTCATAAAAGAGTTGATAGAGAGGGACTTCAAGCGCACGAGCCATCTTCTCGAGCGTTTCGATGGCAGGAACGGTATGGCCATTTTCGACGCGGGAGATATAGCAGCGCAACAGCCCGGTGCGTTTCTCAATGTCCCCTTGGGAGAACTTCTTTTCTTCGCGCAAAGCGCGAAGACGGTCGCCGATAATCATGTGACTATTATTGCATCTACTCATCAGAGTAGCAAGGAAAATCTGAGGGTCAACCCTGTGGAAACAGTTGTAACCGGACGGCCATGACACACGTCCCAAAAGTGGAAGGCCGAGTGGCGACGGGAAAGGGCCGCAAGCCGGGAGAGCCTCCCGAGCGCGAGCGGACCGAGGAAACAGGTGTTTCAGGCGACCCCGAACGGCTGCTGGTCTCCCGGGCACAGAAAGGCGACGCTTCGGCCTATGAAGAGCTGGTGAGGATTCACCAGCAGAGGGTGTTTGCGGTGGTCAGTGGAGTGCTCCGGCGCCGCGAGGATATGGAAGACGTGGCGCAGCAGGTATTCGTGAAGGCGTATTTTTCGCTGCCGCGATTCGATCAGCGGGCGGCCTTCGGGACTTGGCTGTACAAGATCGCCATAAACGAATGCTGGGATTACTTGCGGAAGAAGAAGGTTCGGCCACTGGTGTACGAGGCGGACCTAAGCGAAGAGCAAGTCCGGCAGTTCGGAGCGGGCCGGGACCAAGCGGGGGCGCACCCGTTTGGAGAAGAAACGAGCAGGCAGCTCGAGCAGAGGCAGTTGGTGGACAGGTTGCTCGAGGAACTGGAAGAGCGCGACCGGCTGATGTTGGTTTTGAAAGAAGTCGAAGGTTTTTCAGTCGAGGAAATCGGCAAGCTGCTGGACTTGAACGTGAACACGGTGAAGGTGCGGTTGTTCCGCGCACGCACGCGCTTGGTTGAGTTGCATCGCAGGCGCTCGCTGCAGGACAGCAGGCCGGAGGGCCCCCGGGCGCGACGAAGACCTGGAAGATGAGCGCGCGAGCAGATGCAGCGTAGAGGCGCGGTTTAGGAGGCTTTGAAAATGCCGTTAAACATTTGGAAGCGAGGCCCATGCCGGAAGCACATTGCGCGGTTGGAGGCGTTGCTGAAGGCACGGATCCCAGGGCCTGATTCCGGCGACGTGGCGGTGCCCGCGGATGCAGAGTTCGCGAAGCATTTGGAGGAATGCAGGGGCTGCCGGGAGGCGCTGGAGGCGGGTGAACTGGCCGGCGTGCTGCTGCGAGAAACGCGAAATCCGGAAGGCGGACCTGGTGGCTTCTTTGCTGCGCGCGTGACCGCACGAATTGTGGCCGAAGAACAGAGGCATCTCGCGGAGGCTGATCTGTGGAGGCCGATGGAGGTCCTGGCGAAAAAGCTGGTGTGGGCCTCGGCCTTGCTGCTTCTCGTGCTGTCTTCCGTCGTCTATGAAATGAAGCCGGGGCGCAGCACGATGGCGCGAGCCCAAGAATCGGTGAGCGATCGCTTCCCAGAACCTGTTCCGCAATCTGCCGATGAGGACGAAGTGTTAGTCAGCCTGGCGGAGAGAGGGCGATGACGGAGCAAGGCAGTCGCGGCAAGGCAGCGTTTCTGGTAATCGTTGTGTTTGTGTTGGGTGCGGCGCTCGGCGGTGTGGGAATGTATTCGGTCATGAGGCGGACCTTTGCAGCATCTCAGGTCCCCATGAGCGATGCGGAGCGGCACGCCCACCGAGTTCAGCGATTGACCAACGAACTCTCGCTAACGGGGGACCAACAAAAACGCGTGGACGAAATCCTGGCCCAGTGGGAGGCGCGCTATAAAGCCATCGAACAGGAGAAAGTTCCGCAGCTCGAACAGGCGCGGCATGATACGCGCGTTAAGATCCGGGAAATCCTGACTCCGGAGCAAAAGCCCAAGTTTGAAGAATTCCTTCGCCGGATCGATGAACGTCGCGCGAAGAGCGCTCAGCACTGAACGCTCGACCCCCGCAGGCGAAGTAGAAAACGAGCAAGGAGCAAAGCCGCATGGCCATTATTCCCCAGGGGATTAAGACTCTGTGGAACAGTTCGCTGAGGAATCGCGCGCTGCTGGTGGCGTCGCCCCTGGCGTTTGCCCTTCTGGTAGGCCTGTGGGTTTTCCGGGGACGGCAAACGACGCAGTATTACACCGCCAAGGTGGACAAGGGCGATATCTCGCAGGTGGTGAGCGCAACGGGCACGATCAATGCGGTGATCACCGTACAAGTCGGCTCGCAGGTTTCGGGCAATGTTGACAAATTGTTCGTGGATTTCAATTCTCACGTGAAGAAGGGCGCGCTCATCGCACAAATTGATCCGGCAATTTTCGCCGCCCAACTCGAGCAAGCGCAAGCGGATCTGCATAATTCCGAGGCGAACGTGCAGAGTCTGCAGGCGGCCATCGAGACGCAGCGCGCCGACCTGCTGGCGCAGCAGGCGGGGGTTGAAAAGGCACAAGCCCAGTTGGGTGACGCACAACTCCAATGGAAGCGGAACAAGGGCCTGGCCGACCAGGGGATCGTGCCCGCCCAGCAGGCCGACACGCTCAAGGCTGTGGCGGACGCTGCCCTGGCAAGCCTCCACGAAGCGCAGGCGATGTACGAGCAATCCAAAGCGAAGTTGAATTCCTCCATTGCGAATCTCGCGCAAGCCAAAGCACAGGTGGAGCAGAAACGCGCGACGGTAAACCTGGCGCGATTAAACGTGGATCATTGCAAAATCTATGCGCCGATTGACGGAACTGTAGTGGCGCGGAACGTGGACGTCGGGCAAACGGTCGCGGCGAGCCTCCAGGCGCCGGTGCTTTTCACCATCGCCCAGGACCTCACCAAGATGCAGGTTTATGCGAAAACGGATGAAGCCGACGTGGGCCGAATCAAGGTCGGCGCGACGGCCACCTTCAAGGTGGACTCGTTTCCACGGGAAACCTTCACCGGGCGCGTGTCCCAGATTCGCATGAATGCCACCACGATTCAAAACGTGGTGACCTACGACACCATCGTGGAATTTGACAATCCGGACCAGAAGCTGTTTCCCGGAATGACTGCATATGTGAATATCCCCGTGGCGTGGGAGCACGATGCCGTAAAGATTCCCAACGGCGCGCTGCGCTTCAAGCCGGAAATGACGGACGAACAGCGGAAGGTACTTTTTGCCAAATACAGCGTGACCGATCCAGCGGCGGCACGACCCGGCGGGCGGCTGGCTGGGGGACCGTCCGGCGGAGGCAATGGCAGCCCGAACGGGCAGGGCCGCATGGGGCGTCCGCCGGGAGGCGGGGCAGGCGCGGGCGGAGGGGCCCCAGGCGGAAGCGTTCGTGATGACTACGGGATTGTCTGGAAACTGCATGCCGACAAGACGCTCGAGCCGGCGCGCGTGAAGCTCGGCGTTACCGACTTCACGTTTACAGCAATGAAAGAGGGTACGTTAGTTCCGGGCGACGAACTGGTGATTGGTCAATCCAGCAAGACGGCCCAGAAGGCGCAGCCGGGTGGCCCGGCCGCACCAGGAGGGCCGCGCCGGTTCTAGAGCGGGCTGCGGAACCTCACGGGCACTCGAGTGGCTGAGAACCCAAGGATGGAAAGCCCCAACGGGAACAAACCTCCGGCGCATTCCGGCGATGGGGTCCTCATTCGCCTCGAGAACGTCCACAAGACTTACGACCTCGGAGAGATTCAGGTCCATGCGCTGCGCGGCGTAAGCCTCGAAATCAAGCGCGGCGAGTTTGTGGCCATCATGGGTTCCTCGGGTTCCGGCAAGTCCACGCTGATGAATATTCTGGGGTGTCTCGACCGCCCGACCAAGGGCCGTTATTTCCTCGACGGCACGGATGTTTCGCAATTCTCGAAGATCGAGTTGGCGCGGATCCGCAATCGCAAGCTGGGTTTCGTGTTCCAGCAATTCAATTTGCTTTCGCGGACTTCAGCACTGGAGAACGTGGAACTGCCTACGGTGTACGCAGGTATCCCCCAGGCGGAGCGTACGAAGCGGGCCCAGGAGTCGCTCGCGCGGGTCGGCCTTTCCGACCGCGCCGATCATCACCCCAGCCAGCTCTCCGGAGGACAGCAGCAGCGGGTGGCGATCGCGCGGGCGCTGGTCAACCATCCTCAGATTCTTCTGGCGGACGAGCCCACGGGAAACCTCGACAGCCGCACTTCTGTGGAAATCATGGATATTCTGCAACGGCTCAATGACGAGGAAGGCTTGACGGTAGTGATTGTGACGCATGAGGCGGACATCTCGCTCTATGCCAAGCGCGCGCTGGAATTCCGCGACGGACGGATCAAGCGCGATTCGCTGACGCAGAACCGGCTGATCGCCAAAGACGTGCTGCCGACGCTCCCGGCACTTTCGGATGCCGACGACGAGGAAGAAACAGCGGCGGCACCCGGCGCCCGCGATGCGCCGCCTGCCGACTGAAAGAATTCATGGATTTTATGAACATATTGCGGCTAGCGTTGCGAGCTCTGGCGCGGAACAAGATGCGCTCGCTGCTCACCATGCTTGGGATCATCATCGGTGTCGGCGCGGTGATTGCCACGGTGAGCATCGGCCAGGGCGCGCAATACCTGGTGCAGCAGGGAATTCAAAGCATGGGTACGAACGCCGTGTTCATCGCGGCGGGCAGCAACCGTCCGGGCGGAGCCCGCATGGGGTTTTGGGCGGTGAAGACGCTGACCATGGACGATCTCCATGCCATTCTTCGCGAGGTGCCCCTGATCCGCCAGGCCGCGCCGGCGGTCATGAGCCGCGCGCAGATCGTCTACCAGAACCAGAATTGGAACACGCAGATGCAGGGCACGACCCCCAATTACTTCGAAATCCGCAACTGGCCGGTCGAGTCAGGATCGGTGTTCAGCCAGGACGAAGTGGACATGGCCGCCAATGTGTGCGTGCTGGGCACCACGGTGGCCAACATTCTTTTTGATAAAGCAAATCCCATCGGGCAAACCGTGCGCATCGGCAACCTGCCGTTTCGGGTGGTGGGTGTGCTGGAATCCAAGGGCCAGTCGGTGATGGGAACCGACCAGGACGACGTAATCTTCGCTCCGTACACGACGGTGCAGAAGAAGATTTCGGGGATCACCTGGATTCAATTCATGAATGCTTCGGCAGTCACCCAAGAGGCGTCGTTGGCCGCCGTGCCCCAAATCACGGCGCTGTTGCGCGAACGGCACCGCATCCGCCCGGGTGAGGATGACGACTTTTTTGTGCGCACGCAGTCGGAGGTGGCGGATCTGGCCAATCAGACACAGAGCGTGATGACGCTGCTGCTGGGCTCGATTGCGTCGGTATCGTTGATCGTCGGGGGCATCGGCATCATGAACATCATGCTGGTGTCGGTGACGGAGCGCACACGGGAAATCGGCGTGCGCATGGCCGTGGGCGCCACGGAGAGCGATGTTCAGAATCAGTTTCTGGTGGAAGCGGTCACGCTCAGCATGGCCGGAGGGATGGCCGGGATTGTTGTGGGGCTGATTGGCTCGGCGCTGATCAGCAAATTCCTTACCTGGCCGACATTAATTTCCTTCTGGGCCATCCTGATTGCCGCCATTTTCTCGGGCGCGGTGGGCGTGTTCTTCGGGTTCTATCCCGCACGCAAAGCCGCGAGGCTCGACCCCATCGAAGCCCTCCGGTATGAATAGAGCGGCTTGCGCGCCTCGGTGCGGACGGTAAGCATCCGGCAAAGAGAACGCTAAAAGGGAATGTCTTCGTCGGAGATTTCGGGGCCGGCGGCGGGATGTTCTTCGGCCGGCGGGGCTTGGCCTTCGAAATCGGCGGATGCGCCTCCTCCGGCAGCGGCGCTGGCACCCATGGCGGATTCAGCGCGCGAGCCGAGCATGCGCATGTCTCTGGCCACAATCTCGAAGCTCGTGCGCTTGTTACCTTCTTTATCCTGCCATTCCCGCGATTGAATCTTGCCCTCGATGAATATCTGGGCGCCCTTCTTGAGGTATTGCTGGCAGATTTCCGCAAGCTTTCCCCAGACGACAATCTTGTGCCATTCCGTGCGCTTTTGGCGCTCGCCATTGCGGTCTTTGAAGGTTTCATCCGTGGCGACTGAAAAATTGCAGACAGCCTGGCCGGAACCGGTGTAACGAGTCTCCGGGTCGCGCCCCAAGCGGCCAACAAGAATGACCTTATTGACGGACATGGCTGGTCTCCTAGTGAGAGCAACATAACACGGCGACAGACAAAAAGGGAAATGGGGGACCGGCACCCGGGCGGCCAGAGAGTGCGGCTTCGCCAGGCGCAACGCTCAAGGAGCAGTGGGGCTTACGCCGAGTTCCTTGAGCTTGGCGCTGGCGCGATTGGCCTCGTCGGTCCCCTTAAACCGGCGAATGACTTCGCGCAATTCGCGGATGCCGGAAACTTTCTGGCCGATCTCAAGCAGCGAGAGTCCGCGCTTCAGGTGTGCCGGGGCGAGCTTGAAACTCTTGGGATAATTCGCCAGAACTTTCTCGTACTCGGCGGCAGCCTGTCCAAACTGTTTTTGCGCGAAGGAAATTTCACCGAGGTAAAACTGTGCGTTCGAAGCGAGGTCCGTGTCCGGATAGTATTTCAGGTAATCCTGAAATTCCTGCCTCGCAAGGTCGTACTTGCCGCCGGTGATATCACGCAGAGCATTGGAATAGAGCGTGTCGGCCGAGGGGGGCTGATTGCTCAGAGGCGGCGAAGTGCCCGAGGCAGGGGAAATTCCCGTGGAAGACGGCGGCGAGGCCGCAGTGGCGAGCTTGCCGTCAATGCTCTGGAGCGTGTTCTGCATATCAGCAAGCTGCTGATTGACCTTTGCAAGCCTGACCTTTACTTCTTCGAGATTGTCCGAGAGGGCCTGGACTTGCGTGCTCATCGAATCCAGACGCGCGCCGGAGTTGGCCTGAACGTCCTGGACGGCTTTCTGAAGATTGCCCATTACGTTGTTGAGGCCCCCGATGGCTGAGGTGTTTTGATCGAGGAGGGTCTTGATGGTCGCGTGTTTCTGGTCGAGTGAGCTGGTAATGTCCTTCTGGCCCTGAAGCAGCGCGGTGACATCGCGCTGCAACTCGATGATTTCACGCGCTACAGCTCCGACCGGCGCCGGAGAGAACAACAAGCTTCCCAGCGCGCCGGCAAGAAATGCTCCGCCAAAAAACAGAATCGTCTGCTTGCGCAAAGCGGGTCCTCCTTCTGAGGGCATCCGATGGGCAAATTCCAGCCGGTCGACGTGGACCGCCGCGGCCGAGAGGTAGTGTACCACTCAGCGCGACGGCCCAGCAGCGCATTGTGCCACTGCAGACTTTATGGGGCCATGATGAAATGGCCGCGACGATTCTTCTGCCAACAATCTTCGTTGTGATCGGTGCAGAAGGGGCGTTCCTTCCCATAGCTGACGGTGGTCATGCGGTCAGCTGCAATGCCCAGGGAAATCAGGAATTGGCGCGTTGACTGGGCGCGGCGGTCGCCGAGCGCAATATTGTATTCGGTGGAGCCGCGCTCGTCGCAATGGCCCTCGATGGTCACCTTGACCTGCGGGTATTTCTTCAGAAAATTCCCGGTCTGCGTGAGAGCGCTCCGCGCATCGGGCCGAATGTCAGACTTATTGAAGTCAAAATAGGCGTCCTGGACTTCCCGCGCGAACAGTTCTTCCATGGTAGGCTCCGGGGCCTTCGGCGGAGGCGGAGGAGGCGGAGGGGCGGCCACGGCGATGCTCACGCTGGCATCCGCGCTGCCGCCGGGGCCTGTGGCTGTGATCGTGTAGGTCGTGGACGAATCGGGAGTGACTTTGGTCGAACCTTCAGGGGCAACGGTGCCCACGCCGGGGGTCAGGTTCAACTGCGTGGCATTCGTCGAAGACCAAGTCAGCGTAGCGGAGTCACCCCTGTTCAAGCTTGTGGAAGAAGCCGTCAGTGTAACGGTTGGGCGCGCCGGTGGCGGGGCCTCCGCCTTGGGCGGCGGTGGAGCTACCGCTTTCTTGGCGCAGCCGAAAGCACCAAGCGTGAGCAGTGCAACCAAGAGGGCCGTGCTGTGTGTGCGGGTGCCAATTTTCATTCCTTCTCTCCTCCTCGAGCGATCTCCCCTGCGTGTGCGAGTACCGGAAGCAATCCTACCACCAAGAAAACAGACCCGGAAATGGAAATCTCGCAATACGATATATTTCAACAACCCCCTAATGACCAGACCAGTTCGGCGATTCGTTATCGCCCTGCATGGTAAGCTGGCGGGCCTGGGTGCCGTCCGCCAGCATACTCCAAATCTGCCTCGAACCGCTGCGCGTGGACTCGAAAACGATGTGGCGCCCATCGGGAGCCCAACTGGGGCGCTCGTTTCGTCCGGCGTCCCGCGTCAGTTCGACTATTTGACGTGAAGCAACGTCCATTAGGTACAGGTCATAGTTCCCATTGGGCCGGCGCCAGCTAAACGCCAGCAACTGCCCGTTGGGAGCCCACGACGGGTCAATCACATAACCCATGTCCGGCAAATCCAGCTTGACGACATTGGAACCGTCGGCGTCCATCATGTAAAGTCCGGGTAGCCCTCCGCGATCGCTGACAAAGGCCACCGTTTGTCCGGTCTTGGGATTCCAAGTGGGCGAAGTGTTTGAGCCGGTGCCGAAGGTAACGCGCTTGCGGTGGCCCCCGGCGACGTCCACCACAAAGAGATCCGGATTTCCCAGCATCGAGGACGAAAACATGATCTTCGTTCCGTCGGGAGAGAAGACCGGCGCACTGTTGCTCCCCGCGAAGCGCGGAAAAGTGAGGCCCTTGCCGGTAATCATCGAATAGAGGCAGATCTGCGGCGAGACGACACGGCGATAGGGGACGTAGCACGTGAACGCAATTGTGGAAGAGTCGGGCGACCATCGGGGCGTCAGCGAAATGGTGTGCATTGTGGTCAGGGCGTGCTGGTTCGCGCCATCGTAGTCCATCGCCCAGATTTCCTTGCCTCCGGCGCGGGTGGTGACAAACGCAATCTGCGTGCTCGCCACGCCGGGTACCCCTCCGGAAAGCTTGCTGACGATTTCGTCGGCGAACTGATGAGCGAACCGGCGCACCTGCGCGTCGGTGGCGTCCCCGTGGTAGACCTTGCCGATGACCGGGGGAGCCGCCGGGTTGCGCACGTCGTACAGCCAGGCTTCGATGCGAACATCGTTGGGCGTTTCGGCCAAGTTTCCGAAGGCCACCATGGCGGCCGACGCAGGAGCCTCGCTCCACGCCTTGGGCTTCAACTCGCCAGGAACCGCGGGCATCTCCAGGGGGTAATAGCTCTTGCTGACCACTTCAATGATGCCGCTGAAATCGAGATCCGCACGGACGACGGTACAAAACAGGGTTGCGTGAGCCTTGGCGGCGTCACTCTTTGGCGCGAAGTCGGCGACGGCAACCCGCGCCTTTTCGACGCCGAGGCCCGTTCCTGTGCGGATCCAGTCCTGCCCCAGCGCCGGCCGCGCAGCCAGGCAGCCCCAGAAAACTCCCAGCGCCAGAACCAACCACCTTGCCGTTTTCATCCCCAATTCCCCAATGGCCTAGATTGACAGCGACGAAAAAACCGACGCCGGTCTACCGATGGAAATCAAACCAGAATTCGACGTTGATATTCGAGCCGCGATAATCGTTCGGAAGCCGAGGCAGCGGGCTGGAGCTGAGAATGGCGCGCCGCCCGGAATCATCTACCGACCTGTTGCCGCTGGATTGCAGCACCTGAATATTGACAATGGTGCCGTCGCGGAGGATTTGAAACGAAAGCACGGCCCGCGGCGCGATGCGCACCGTGGGGTCCACGGTGGAAACCAGCCAGTTGCTGCTGATGCGGTTGCGGACGGCCTCGACATACCACGAATAACGCGAGCCAAAATCACCTCCCGCGCCCGGCCCGCTGCCCACATTCAGCCCGCCCGCGGTGCCCGCTCCCATGGCGAAATGCGAGTACGGCATATCAGGAGTGCCGCCCTGCCCGTAGTCAATCGCATTGGGCGGAGGCTGGACAGGGTTTTCCAGGACTTTGGAAGGCCGCGTATAGATTTTCTGCGGCTTTTCCTTCGTAAATGCAGGGATCTTCTTGGCATCGGGCTCCGGCTGAGGTTTTGGCTTAGGCTCTTCTTTGTATAGCCCTTTTGACGGGTCCACGACGCGGTTCGGGGTAACAACGGTGGGATGCGGTAGAGTAATCCCCGGCGCGCTGCCCACCAAACCGACGCGAATCGCGCTGCCTTCGCCCGGCCCTCCCCAGACTTCTCCGCGGCGCGAGAATATCGTGGAGACGATCAGCGAGCTGAACAGCAGGACGTGTAGAAGGACAGAAAAGACCATGGGGGTGCGAAGGCTGGGGACCGGCGCAGTTGTGGCGATTGCGGCCATGTCAGGGCGTGCCGGCATTCGAGCTGATGGGCTCGGTGACCACGCTGATATTTGTGATGCCGGAAACGCGAAGTTCGTCCACTACTCGCGCGAAGGCCCCGAAGGCCACCGTTTTGTCACAGCGGAGAAATACCGCGTCATGCTGGGGGTTCTTCAATTGCGCCAGGATTCGCTTGCCGAGTTGATGGATGTTGACGGGCTCGTTGCCCAGATAGATGGTCTGCGCCTTGTCAATGGTGATCACCAGGCGATCCTCGGAGATTTCCTTGACGGTTCGAGTCTTTGGCAGGTCCACTTCGATGCCGGACTGCAAAATGGGGGCCGTGATCATGAAGATGATCAACAGGACGAGCACCACGTCCACAAACGGAACAATATTGATTTCCGAGAGCGAGGTGTCCGTTGATTTGCTGAGCTGTGGCATGACCCGGGCCCAATTCCTGCGCCGGACGCCCACCGGCGCGAGTTAGTTGAATGTTTTTTCGACCTGCGCGGCAACTTCTAAAATGAAATTGTCCATGCGCTGGCCGAGCTCTTTAATATCGCGGATAAAATGGTTGTATGCAATGACCGCCGGGATGGCCGTAAACAAACCGGCGGCGGTGGTGATCAGCGCTTCGGCAATGCCCGGAGCGACGGCGCGCAGGCTTGCGGCTCCCGCGGTTCCCAAGCCGGAAAACGAATCCATGACCCCCCAGACCGTGCCGAACAACCCGATGAACGGGGTTACTGATCCAGTCGTCGCCATCCAGGGCATGTATTTCTCCGCGCGCCGGACCTCGTCGGCGGCGGCCAATTGCATGCTGATGGTAACCGCGTTCAAACTTTTCAGATGGCCGTGAGGATTCCCGCCAGCCAATTGGCTGGCAAGTTCGCGGTGGCCTGCGGCGTACACATGGCTCAGCGGAGAACCCGACTGAGCAACGCTCTTAGGATCGGGAAGGCCGCGGGTGGCACGAAAAATGCGAAGAAACATGTCCGTCTGGCGGTTGATTCTTCCGAACAGCCCGAGTTTCTGAAAGATCAAAGCCCAGGAAACCACGGAAAAGACCAGCAGCATCACAAGGACCGCACGCGCGACCCACCCAGTTTGTTCGATGAGGGTACTGAGCTGACCGGCGTACAGGAGCGATGCAAGACCCAGAATCGGAGCCTCCCCCAGAAAAAATGCTCTTTCGGCTCGAAAATCTACCGTAGCACACGCCCCCAGAGGGGTCAAACAAATACGATGCCAATGCAAATATTTTTGCTGCCTCTTAGAACACATCACAGTGCGATACTTCGCCCGGGGGAGAGGGGCCCTGGGGATTTCCGGGCAACGGAGCGGGGGCGTCAGCCTGCTTCAGAAGTGCTCGTGCAAGGCCACGGCGTCGTAGACCACCATTTTCGCGACCGGTTTCCCATCTTCTTCCTGCTCTGGGGCGTACACGCGGTGGGTCTCGGGGTCGACGGCCAGGCTGTGGACTCTATGCTCAGCGGGGACGTCGGCAAGTTTCCGGAAATGCCGCGCGTCGTCCAGTTCGAAGACGGAGATCGCCCCGCTGTAGCAGGCGACATAGATGCGCCCCAGGCCGGGGTCGAATTTCACGACGTCGCCTCCTTTTGGCAGCGGGAAATACGCGATGGAAGCATGCTTGTCGAGGTCAAACACGGCGAGGAGATCGTTTCCCTCGCAGACCAGGAACGCGCGGCGGTGCGCCGGATCAAGCGCCATTCCATGATTTCCCTTGCAACGCCCTACGGAATAGCGCCCTTCTACCGAGTCATCCTGCGGATTGATGACGGCAAGGACGTTCTTATCCTGCAGGTTTACATACACTTTGTTGGCAACGGGGTCGTACTGCGGCATGCCGGTTTCGCTGTCGAAGTGCAGCGTCTTCACGATCGTATCGGTTCGCACGTCCACGACCGCTTCGGCCTTGCCGCGTTCATCGGAGACATACAGCTTGTGGAATGGCGCGGCGTAGGTGCTTCCGTCGGGTTTTTCTTCGGTGGGGATCTTCTTGATGACCTTCTTCTGGGTCAGATCAATCACGCCGATGGTGTTGTCGCCGGCATTCGACGTATACACCTTCTTTAGTTCGGGAACGTATTCAATGCCCTCGGCTCCCGGCGTGTCCGTGATCGTGGCGACTACTTCATTCGTTCTGACGTCAATCACGTAGGTCTGGCCGGCGGACAGATGCGTGGACAACAAGTAATGGTCGTCGGCATCCATCGTCAAATAGTCAAAGCGCTTTCCCTCAGGGCCAGGGAGGTCGAATTCCGCGACTTTCCTGAGCGGCAGCGTTCCACCCGCACGCCCCAGCACAACGGCAGCCGCTAGTGCCGTAACCAGAAGGAGAGAAATTCTCGTCGCCATCCATTCCTCCAATGAGCGCATTTTGCTACAGCGGCGCCCCTAGGTCCGTGACCGTCAGGTCGTCGAAGTAAATCACGGAGTCCGCCTTGGTCCACAGCCCAACCTTACCGGCATCCTTGAATGTGCTGTCTTTCGCAGTGAATTTGAGTTGGCCGTCGTAGTAGCACTTGAACTCTTCGCCGCGCACCTCGACTTTAATCTCGTGCCAGGTCTGCGAGCTGACTTTGAAGTTCGCGCCGGCAAATTGAATGCGCCGGCCGTTTACGACGTGGTAGAGGCGAAAGTTGTTCTCCAAAGCGTTCGCGCGAACGACGTAATAATTGTCCTTATCTCTCAAGCGGAAGAGGAGTCCGGCGCCCTGGTCCACGGTCCCGGAGATGGCCTTGAACTTCACGGTCAAGGCGAGGTCTTTATAGCTGGTCCCTTCCGCAATGGCCAGTGGAAAGTGATAGTCCGTCTTGTCCTGCGAGGTCTGCGCCAACACGTTGGGGGACGACGGCGCCGTCGCTTCCTGCGTCACCACCCAGCGGCCCATTGTGCCGCGACCCGTAAGCGCCGAGGTGAATCCCTCCGGGGCTTTGCCCGGCGTGTCCTTATCGAAGCTCCATGCGCGTTGGCCCACTTGGCCAAGCAGCACGGCAGACAAACACAGAAACAATGCGCATGCACCCGAGAGTCCAGCAATGAAGAAATTCCTATTCATTTGGCATTCCTTTTTCCGTGGATTTTCGTGAACGCGCCATTTTACTTTCATTCCTTGAACGGGAAAACCCCTCGCTTCCCCTCGCAAGAATTACAACCGGCTCCGCAATTCTGTTTGTTCATACCTAGGGCAGTAACGCAATGGACGTGCTAGCGCTCGTTCTTGGGATGGGCTACCGTCGGGGTGGAGACGCGCCCAAGCACATCGAGGGCGGCGCGGAATCCCGTCGCAAGTTTCTCAGCCGGACCTTCTCCCCAGTAGTGGAGGAATATGATGGTTGGCTGGGCGGTAGTCATGTGGTGATGGATGGCCACGACATCCAGCCCGTGGTGGCGCAAGGCTTTCAGCACGGGCGTCACTTCAGCTTCGAGCATGGCCACGTCGCCGGCAACAATGGCGTGATCCTCGCTTCCCGTGAACGCCGCCCAGGTATTCAAGCCCATGCGCGCGTTGATCACCGCGCCCATTTCCTTGACGGAGAGGTCGTCGCGGCCCACCGTGATTTTAAAGACCGCGCCGGTCTGTTCCCCCTCGTGGCCGGCGATTTTTGCGAGCTTGGCGGTGTCGAGCGGCGGCTGTGAAGGCAACGGCTTTGCGGCAGCCGAAGCAGCAGGCAACGCTCCAACGTGTCCGATCAAATCGAGCGCAGGCTTGATCCGTTCCGCCAGGTCAGCAGCCTTTCCGTGCCCATGAATGTGCATGAAAAACAGGCGCGGCTCGTCCCAGAAAAAATGATTGTGCAGGGCTGTGACATCGAACCCATGTTCAAGCAGCGCAGACATGACCGGGTTGACTTCTTCTTGCAGAAGAACGAGGTCGCCCATCAGAACCTCTTCGCCGGCGTTGCCCTTGCTCATGGCCACCCATCCGCCAAAGCCAAACGGCGTCGGCGCAGAGTTTCCTGCGACGCTGACGTGCAGGTCGTTTCGCGGAACGTTCACCTTCAGAACATTGGCCTTGAAATCGCCCGAGCGGCCCAGGGATTTCAACACCTGCTGATATTCGGCGGGCATCCCCCGGGCAGGAACTCTCTGCGGGAGGCACAAGGCGGCGAATAATCCGCACCCGCTTGCAAAGAATACGGAAACAAGGTTGCGCATCAGTTTTCTCCCTCACTCCAGAGTTGATCAGAGATCACTAAAACTGTAGCGCCCAAGTATTGTTCCGGCAATACTCAATTTGACGGAGACCGCTGTTATTCCATTCCGGCAGGGTGCGTCGCAATCATCGCAGCGTGGTATGGTAAACTCAGTTGAAATCTTATGAGCCATCCGTTTGATGTTCGCTTGGAAACTCTGACGGCAGGTGCTCAGCACTCTTCCGGTGAGCAGGCGGCGCTTTCTGTTCCCACGCCGGGCC
>DASQHY010000081.1:0-12005 GCA_035631855.1 Candidatus Acidiferrales bacterium | reverse complement strand
GGCGAAATCGTGACGACCAACGGCGAAGTGGTCGGCCATCATCACGGTGTGCATCATTTCACTGTCGGCCAGCGCAAGGGTCTCGGAATCGCGGTGGGGCGCCCGCTCTATGTCGTGGCGCTTGACCGCGCGGGCAATCGCGTTGTGGTCGGCGACGATGACGAACTCCGGACGACCAGTTGTGAAGTCCGCGACGTCAATTGGATTGCCACGGAGCGTCTCCATGCGCCCCGGCGCGTCTTCGTGAAGATCCGTCACCGCCACGAGCCCGCCGCAGCCACGCTCGAACCGGATGTCTCCGATGCGGCGCGCGCCCGCGTTTGTTTCGATGTCCCGCAGCGCGCCGTCACGCCCGGCCAGGCCGCTGTCTTTTATTCTGGAGAAGTCGTCCTCGGAGGCGGCTGGATCGAGTAGGGGCTGGCCTCCATCGGTGGACGCCCGCGAAACATTCGTTTGTTCCTAAAGCGATTATCCAGGTGGGAAACGGCGGGGGAACAGGCGGCTAAATGAAAAGCTCTTCTTCGGTTTGAGGCTCGGCCGACTCCTCCGGAGCGCGCCGGCGATCGCGGAAAAAGTCCAGACCGACTTTGAATCCCTTGAGCATCGCGGAAGCCTTGAACACCGGCCCCCACACCGTGTGGCGGAACTTCAACCCGAACTCCTCGACGGCTTCGAGAACGCCGGTCAGGATGCGGTCCCCATGGACCAGTTGGCCGCGCAAGCGCTCCAGCGAGTCGGTGAAGATACGGTCCACCTTTTGCGCCTGGCCGCGCGTGAGATGCACGATATGCGACACGTCCGCCAGCATTTCGGAAATGCGCGGTTGGGCATCTTCTACGAGAATCTGAACGCGCATGAGGATCGGGGAAATTCGCGCATGAAGATCATTCACGGCGCGCGTCAGTTGCTTGGTGGTGCGGCGAATGTCGAGGTACAACGCCAACAGAATGATGGCCTGGAGCACAACGGCCAGCGCCGTCACGGCAACAAAAAAAGGCATCCACGTCTGCATTCCGTACCTCTAGCCGGGCTTATCCTCTTTTTGGCAAACCCGCGCCCGGATTACTGTGCCTTGGACTTTTCCCTTTGGTACGCTTCGCGGCCCGCTTCCACCGCGGCGCTCAGGGAGTCTTTGTGCCTGGTGGCTACTTCCTTGCCGCGCTCCAGTAAATCCTCGGCGCGTTCCCGAAGCTCGCGGGCCTTCTTCTGCGCGTAATCGCGCCCCTCATCCGCTTTCTTGGAAAGAAACTCCCGAGTTTCCTCGCCGGACTTCGGCGCAAACAGAATCCCGACCAACGCGCCGATACCCAGGCCCACCAGAAAGTAGGACACTTTGGAACCAATATTGTCCGCCATGGAACCCTCCAGCGCGACACTAGCATAGCCATCCGGAGCACGCAAGCCAACCATAACCTGTGTGCAGATGTGTTATTGGTTAGCGGGAGCGATCTCCGACCGCAAATGTTCGAGAATTCGCTCCGCTTGCGCGCGCGGCACCACGCGGCTCACCTCGTCCACTCCTGCTCCGCGCAAATGGGCCACGCTGCCGAACCGCCGCAGGAGTTTCTGCGCCGTGCGCTCGCCCACCCCGGGAATTGCCAGCAGCGTGCTGCGCACCTGGCGATTTCCACGCCGCTGCCGATGGAAGCCCACCGCAAAGCGATGGGTCTCGTCGCGAATCTGCTGAACCAGGTGAAGGATGGGCGAGTGGCGTTCCAGGACAATGGGCTCATCCTCTTGTCCGTGCACGTAAATGACTTCCTCCTTCTTCGCGATGCTGGCCAGAGGCTGATTGATGATTTGCAGTTTTTCCAGCGCTTCGGCTGCGGCGTGGAGTTGCCCAATGCCGCCGTCAATCAGGATGAGGCTTGGCAACGCCTTCTTTTCTTCCTGCAGCCTCCGATAGCGGCGCTCGACCACCTCGCGAAGACTGG
This sequence comes from Candidatus Acidiferrales bacterium, assembly GCA_035631855.1. Taxonomy (GTDB): domain Bacteria; phylum Acidobacteriota; class Terriglobia; order Acidiferrales; family UBA7541; genus DASQHY01. The sequence goes on along the minus strand of DASQHY010000081.1, from coordinate 10,071 downwards.
CAAAGTCGTCGCTCTGCCCTGGCGCGCCAACGGAACGGATGATGAATTTGCGGTAGTCGGATTTTTTCATCCGTCCATCGGCCCATGCCACCATGGACGCTACGATGTCCGTCCCCTGAATATGCGAAATGTCGAAGCTCTCGATGCGCTTGGGGGCCTCGGGCAAATTCAAGGCGTTCTGCAGGGCTTCGGCAATGGCCGACGAGGAGGGCTTCAGCACACGGAAACGCTGCTCGAAACTGTGCTTGGCATTTTTTTCGACCAGTTCGAGGAAGGCGCGCTTCTGCCCGCGCTGGGGCGTCAGAATTTCCACGCGGCGACCGGCGCGCTCGGAGAGGCTCTCTTCGAGGAGGCCCCTGTCTTCGAAATCCTGGGGGATGTGGATCATGCTCGGAAGATACTCTGCTTCGAGATAGAGCTGTTTGAGCAAAGAGGGCACGAATTCCGCAGCGTCGAATGCGTCCATGTCTTCCCAGTAAAAATCGCGCTTATCCACGACGCGTCCGCCGCGGATATGAAACAGGTTTGCGGCGACCTGCGGCGGCTCGGCATAGAACGCCAGCACGTCGGTGTCGCCGCCCTGGGCGGCGGCAATCTTCTGGCGTTCTTCAATTTCCTGCAAGGTGCGCACCAGGTCACGGTACGCCGCGGCCTGCTCGAAGCGCTGTTCCTCGGAGGCCGCCTGCATGCGGGCTTCGAGGCTCTTCATCAAGTCGTGCCGCCTGCCTTCGAGGAAGGTGCGCACATCGCGCGCCGCTTCGGCGTATCGTTCCTCCGTAGTGAGGCCGGCCACGCAGGGCCCGAGACACCGGTGAATGTAGTACTGCAGGCATGGGCGCGGATGGTTGCGCGCCAGGTCCACAGTGCAGGAAGGCACCAGAAACCGCTTGTGAATGAAATGCACGATGCGGTGCGCGAGGCTGTGCGGGAAATACGGACCGAAATAAAGCGAACCGTCCTTCCGCAATTTCCGCGTGACATACACGCGCGGGTATTTCTCGAATGCCGTGAAGCGAATATACGGATAGGTTTTGTCGTCGCGCAGCAGGACGTTGAATTTCGGCTTATGCCGCTTGATGAGCTGATTCTCGAGCGCCAGCGCTTCGCGTTCGTTGTCCACCACGATGGTTTCCAGGTCGGCGATCTCCCGGACCAGCGAGCCGGTCTTGGCGTCCACCCAACGCGATTCGAGGAAGTAAGAACGCACACGGTTGCGCAGCGACTGCGCCTTTCCCACGTAGAGAATGGTTCCCGCAGCGTCCTTGAAGAGATAAACTCCCGGACTTTCGGGAAGACCCGCGGCCTTTTGCTGGAGGTCCATGGCAGAGGTAAGATGAGCACGCGGCAAGCGCCGGCAGAGCCGAAGCTCACCAGCCGATGCATCCTTGATGATAGCAGAGCGAATCTAACGGCTCTAGACGGACCCCTGAACGCGATGAAGGAACTCCGAACGCTTGCGATTGTCGTCGCACTGATTCTCTCCAGCCCTTGCGCGCGGGGGCAGGCCCCTTCCAATCCGCCACCGCCGCCGGCAAAAAAGACTGCGCCCGTCCCTCCAGCCGAGCCGGACCAGCCCGTTTGGAATCCCCTTCGCGCGGAAAAGGCCATCGAGGTGGGCAAGTTCTATATGAAGAAAGGCGACTACGACGCCGCCATCGACCGCTTCAAGGATGCCGCAGCGTTCCATCCCGGCTATGCGCTGCCTTTCAAGCTTTTGGGCGAGGCACAAGAAAAGAAGGGATTGAAGTCAGAAGCGGTGAAGTCCTATGAGCAATACCTGAAGCTCTATCCGCACGCCGAAGACGGAGAAAAAATCCAGAAGCACATCGACAAGCTCTATCAGCAATTGGACCGCGCCAAGAAGAAACCGCGCTCAGGCTAGGCGCTCAAGAATCTTGCGCGCCTTTTCGTACTCCACAAATTGCTTCTCTTGCCGCCGGAACTCCGCGCAGTGCGCTTCCAGGCCGCAGCGCGCGCGCCGGACAGGATGCAACACGTGAAGCATCTCGTGATACAGGACGTAGGCAACCGCGTACTCCGGCACGGCGACGCGGTCCAACCGGCAATTCAGCACGATTTGGTCCATGCCGGGATCAAAAATCCCGAGTTGCCGCTGCCAGGGGTGCTTGCTCCATCCCAGGCGCGGCAGCCGCAGGAGACCCGAAAAGTATTGCCGGTTCAGGCGGACAAAAAGCGGTTCGAGGTGGTGCGCATTTCCCCCCGGGCCGCGCGAGACGCGTTTCCCGCGCGCTCGCCGGATGCGGGCGATGCGCCGACGGGTCGAGCCGCGCTCGACAAATTCGCGATATCGTTGCGCAAACCCGCGCGGCGTGCGGCGGCGGTATAACCGCGCGAGGAGAAGCGCTGCTGCGGCTTCAAGAATTTCCCCGGGGGACCGGCGGAGCACATCGGAAAGCCGCACGAAAGCGGTGTCTTCGCGCAAGCGGATGGTGTGGACCAGATTGGCGTAGGGATACCATTCGACTTCAAACCGCGGCGGGCGCGCCCGAATTCCCAGGCGCGTGAAGATGCGGTGAAAGAGCCGCGCCCCGCCCGGAACCGCGGCGCGGGGCGTTCGGCCGCTCATCCCTTTCGCCGGCGCACCGGCGGCGGAGCAATTTCTTTCTTCGCCTTTTCGGCGTCTTTCATGGCGTCTTGAGTTCCTTCAATCGCGTCGTCGAGGTTATCCTTGTAGATTTCGCGCTCGGCGCCGTTCGCAGACAACTCCTGGAGGATGCTGAGGAACTCTTTCCCTTTGCTCAGCATCTCCTTGATCCCCGCGTGAATGTTTTCCTGCTTCTGGACTCCCAGGGTGATGAGTTCCGCGGCATCGTCGACGCAGCCGCCGTAGGCGTTCATCAGGTAATTCAGCACTTCAGCGTGGTGCGAGCCCTCCGACGGGTGCCCCAGTTCGTATTGAAACTTCTTGAGGCGGTCCGCGGCAAAAGTCAGGAACAGCTTGATCCGCTCATCGGTGGTCTCGGCGTCGCGGATCTTGTCGGCTTCCAGTTCACTTAGGTAGTCTTTTTTTTCTTGCGCAGCGGCAGGCGGGACCGCCGCTCGAGTTAATCCAGCAAAGGCAACCGTAACAGGAAGAAGTAAGAGCAAGCCAATTCGAGCGCGCATCATCGTTCACCTCCTTGCGGAAGCGGCTGAGGATTCTCCTTCGGCTTCGCCGGCTCTTTCGTAAGAGCCTTATCCGGGGGCGGGGGAAAGAGCTTGCGGATTAAGTCGTCCTCGACGGCAATCAAATCTTTGCGCACAGCTTCCAGGCGCGGCCGTTCGCTTTCGGGGGCGGCGAGAATCGTGTCTTCAAGCGCGCGCAGGCTCTTGCGAACATGAATCTGCATCTGCTTGTAGCCTTCGGGATGGCGCTCCCCGTCGGGGTGCGCAAGCTTCAGAGCAACCAGGGCGGCCTTGGCGTTGTCCCGGTAGCTCTCCATCCATTTCGCCACCGCACCGTAATTCCCGGCGTCGCCGGCGCGGCGCGCCTCCAGAAATTGGGCGTCGCCGAGCTTGTGAATCAATTTTGCCTTATGGACCGGGTTCGTTTCCCGGTCAAACTCGGCTTGCAGCTCGGCCACGCGGTCCTGAGCGCCGGTAGCAGGAGAGCCCAAACCAAGTCTTCCAACCAAAGCTATGACCACCAAATAGGATGACGAGCGCACCGCGCGCCTCTTACCTCTTATTCAATCCCAACTCCCGATTCAGCAGTTGGATGCGATGGCGGGCCTGGAAATCCTGGTCCGCATTGCTGTCGTGATCGAGCTGGAGAAACTTTTCATAAGCCTCCACAGCTTCCCTTCGCTGCCCCAGTTTATCGTAGCAGATTGCGCGCACAAACCAGGAACCCGCCGCAGGAGTTTCCCGCTTGGCGAGCAAATCCAATACCTGCAGCGCAGCGGGATAATCCCCCGCCAGATAGTACGCGGCACCGAGGTCGCGCAGCGCGTCCGTCAATTGTTCGTCCAATCCCAACGCGGTGCGTAGTTCCTTTTCTGCGGAAGGGAAGTCGCGCTTCTGCAAGAGAATTCTTCCCAGACCCGCGTGCAGCGCCGCGTCGCGGGGAGTTTGTTGCAACGCCGTCTGCAGCACGCCGATGGCTGCGTCCCAATCCTTCTTTCCGATCAGGATATCGGCGCGCAGCCTTAGAGAGTCCGACCCGGGCGGCGCTCCCGCATCGGCGCGGTCGAGTTCGGCCAGCGCTTTTTCAAATTCGCGCCGCTCAAACCATAAGCGCGCAAGTTGCCGCCGGCTCTCGCGGTCCTCGGGCCGCAGCTCGAGATAGGAAGCGAAAGCCTCCGCCGCTTCCGGTTTGTCCTGAACAAAAAGCGCGTTGGCAAGCCCCAGCTTTGCCGGCGCCGAATCGCCGCGCAGCGCGACGGCCTTGCGAAATTCCTTTTCCGCTTCCGGAGCGCGTTTCAGCCGGAGCAGCGTGCGTCCCAGCGCAAACGTGGCCTCGTAGTCCTGCGGGTCCAACCGCTCGGCGGCTTGGTAAGGCTCGAGCGCTCCCTCCAGATCCCCGGAACGTTCGAGCGCCCAACCCAGCAAGAATCTCGGCCGGCTTTGCGCGGGGAGTAGGTCCACCGCAGCGCGGAGCGGTGCGACGGCTTCGACAGGCTCGCGATCCACGAGCAGGAGTCCCAAATTCAAGTAGGCCTCCGCCATCTTGGAATCGAGAGCAATCGCGCGCTGGTACTCGCTCTTTGCATCATCCCATTGCTCCAGCCCGGCGTAGGCATAGGCAAGCTGGAAATGCGCATAGGCAATCTCCGGCTTTTCGGCAAGGAACTTCTTGAGCGCCGTCGCTGCCGCCAGGAAGTCTTTTTTGTCAATGGCCGCCTGGGCCGCGTCGAGAGCGTCATTCAGCGGGTTGGAAACTTTTTGCGGATTCCGAGCCTGGGTGGTGGAGGATTTTTTCGGCTGCTGTACGCGGCTCGTCGCCGGCGCACAAAAGGCCAGTGAAATCACAGCGAATGCAAAAGGCGTGAGCCGAAAATTCATTTTCCTGCGGAGGGACCCAGGACGCGGGAGTTTCCGGCCCGCGGGGCATGATTTGCGCCGCGGCCGTTGTGATTCAGGACGCGCGACAGATATTTTCCCGTGTGAGACTGCGCATTCCGCGCCACTTGTTCCGGAGTTCCCGTGGCGACAATCCGCCCTCCACGGTCACCTCCTTCCGGGCCGAGGTCAATCACCCAGTCGGCGGACTTAACCACGTCGAGGTTGTGCTCGATGATCACCAGGGAAGCTCCGCCGTCGAGCAGCTTGCGGAACGCCGCCAGCAGCTTCTGAATATCGTCGAAATGCAATCCGGTGGTCGGCTCATCAAAGATGTACAGCACACCCTGGGTCGTCGAACCAGTAAGATGCGCGGCGAGCTTCAAGCGTTGTGCTTCCCCTCCCGAGAGAGTCGTGGAGGACTGCCCCAGCCGCAAATAGCCCAGCCCCACATCGTCGAGAACCCTGAGCTTCGAGGTGATTTTCGGAACGCCGGCGAAAAAGGCCAGGGCTTCGCGCACGGTGAGTTGCAGAACCTCGTGAATATTCTTGCCGTGGTAGCGCACCTCCAGCACGGCGCTCTTGAAGCGCGTCCCGCGGCACTCCTCGCAGATCAGTTCCACGTCGGCCAGAAATTGCATCTCCACCGTCACCGTGCCGTCGCCCTGGCACGCTTCGCACCGCCCGCCTGGAATGTTGAAGGAGAATTGCCCGGGCTCGTAGCCGCGTTTTTCCGCCTCGGGTGTTGAGGCAAATGCTTCACGAATGGCGTCGAAGGCTTTCAGGTACGTCGAGGGATTCGACCGCGGCGTCCGCCCGATAGGCGACTGGTCCACAATGACCACATCCTGGAACGGAGCGTCGCCTTCGATGCGGTCGCAGAACTCTTTCCAGCTTCCACCGGCTTTTTTTGCGTGTAACGCCTTGTACAAAACGTCGTAGACCAGCGTGGATTTGCCGGAGCCCGAGACTCCCGTAATGGCCGTCATCGTTCCCAGGGGAATCATGATGTCGAGGTTCTGCAGGTTGTGTATGCGCGCGCCGAAAACGCGCAGGAATTTTCCATTGAGCTTGCGCCGCAGCGTGGGAACCGGAATGCGCAGTTCGCCATTCAGATAGCGCCCGGTGAGCGACTCGGGAGCGTGAAGCAATTCCTCGCGCGTCCCCGCAAAGAGAATCCGGCCGCCATGCTCACCGGCGCCCGGACCCAGGTCGAGGACGTGGTCCGCGGCTGCAATAGTGTCCGGATCGTGTTCGACGACGAGCACGGTATTCCCGAGATCGCGCAGCGATTTCAGAATGTCGATCAAGCGCTGCGTGTCTCTGGGATGCAGGCCGATGGAGGGCTCATCGAGCACGTACAAGGCCCCCACCAGGTGCGAGCCCAGCGAGGTGGCCAGCTGTGTTCGCTGCGCTTCACCTCCCGAAAGCGTCGAAGTCAGCCGGTCGAGGCTCAGGTAATCCAGCCCCACTTCATCCAGGTAGCGCAGACGCTGCTGCACTTCTTCCAGAATTTTATCGGCGATTTTCGCTTGCGCCGGGCTCAGTTGCAGTGCTTCAAAAAATGCACGCGCCTCTTTCACGGTCATCCTGCAAATTTCCGTAATGGATTTTCCCGCGACGCGCACAGCCCGCGCCTCCGGCCGCAGCCGCGTGCCGCCGCATTCCTGGCAGGTGGCATAGCCGCGATAGCGGCTCAGGAACACGCGCACGTGCAGTTTGTATTTCTTGCGCTCCAGCCATTCGAAAAACCCCTTGATCCCCGCGAAGCCGGCCTTGGAATCTCCCTCGAGAATCAGTTTGCGGTGCTCGGCGCTCAGTTGCCGGTAAGGCGCGTCGAGCGGCACGCCGCGCGAACGAAGCCAGCGCTTCGACTCCGCGTAGAAAGTTCTGTAGCGCGGCTTGGTCCACGGTTCGACCGTGCCCTGTTCGAGCGACTTGCTGGTATCCGGGATCACCAGGTTCAAATCGAAATCAACGGTGTTGCCAAATCCTTGGCAGCGCGGGCACGCCCCGTAAGGATTGTTGAATGAAAACAGGCGCGGCTCCGGCTCTTGATACGCAATTCCGCAGCGCTTGCACTCGAAACGTTCGTTGAACACCAACCGCTCCGCGGGGTGGCCCGCCGCGTCGGCGAGGAATTCGAGGATCGCTTCGCCGCGGCCCTCGCGGTAGCAGATTTCGATGGAGTCAATCAGGCGCGCGCGTGATTCCGGCGAAACGGCAAGGCGGTCCACAAGGACGTGCACGGGTTTTGCAAAGTCAACATCCAGGAGCGTTTCCGGCGTGGAGAACTCGAACACCCGGCCGTTCTGATACAGCCGGTTGAAGCCGCGCTTCTGCAATTCCACCAGCGTTTGCCGTACCGCCTCGGGATCGGGCTTCGTCGTCTTCTTCCCCACCCTCTTTGCAACCGCCGGCTTTCCAGGAATTCCCTGTGGGGTTAGCGTGAGCAAATAGACCACATAAAATCGCCGCCCAGGCTGAAGCGCCAGCACACGCGCGGCGATTTCGTCCATCGTGTCCTTGCGGACTTCCTCGCCGCATCGCACGCAAATTGTCTTCCCCACACGCGCGAACAGCAGGCGGAAGTAGTCGTAAATCTCCGTTGCCGTCGCAACCGTCGAACGGGGATTCCGCGTGGAGTTTTTCTGTTTGATGGCAATCGAAGGCGCGATCCCGGAGATTTCATCCACGTCGGGTTTCTCGATGCGCTCAAGAAACTGTCGCGCGTACGCCGAAAGCGATTCGATATACCGCCGCTGCCCTTCCGCGTAGATGGTGTCGAAGGCCAGGCTCGACTTCCCCGAGCCGCTCACGCCGGTGACCACGGTAATCGCGTTGTGGGGAATCTCGAAACTGATATTCTTCAGGTTGTGAACCCGCGCCCCACGCACGCGAATGCTGTCTTGTTCGGGAATCGAGGATACGGGCGGGGTAGGTGAGACCAGCGGCTTGCTTGCCAAGGGGACCCTCTACACGGGCTTCTTCGCCGTGTGCCAAAACAAACTATTATATGCCGCCGTTAATTTGCGAGCAACGCCATGATTCGGGGCGTACTGGGCCAGTTCGAGGCCACTTGCGTTTTTGCGTGGCTACTCTTCGCTTGGCTTGTATACCAGCGTTTATCGGCGACAACATGAACCGGGAATTAAACTTAGAGCAATGCTGTGAGGATTTGTCTCTACTTTTCGGCTTCCAGATTGATCGACCCGACGCCGCCCTGGACACTTATTTTCAGCGTGACCGGCGACTTGCCGTAGGCGTCGTTGACGTATTCATCGCCGTCCCGCTTGAGTCCGTGAGCGTTGACCGAGCCGATTCCCCCGGAGGCGCTCACCACCACGCCCACTTTCTTCGGCAGGCGGATCGTCGCCGTGCCGACGCCGCCCTGAATGTCCGCCTGGAGGTCCTTTTTCCAGTCTCCGGTCAGATCCAAGGTCATCTGGCCGGCGCCCACTTCCACGTCAAGCCGGCTGAGAGATAGACCGCGCAGATTCAAATTGCCGTGCCCGGCGCCCATGTTGAGCTTCAGCTCCAGAGGCACGTCGTTATTGAAGCGGAGGTCCCAGGAATTGTGCCTGCCGCCAAAATGAACGTTACTTTCGCTGTCCTGCGAGATGCTCAGCTCGCCGTGTTTTCCGGACACGTCATAGCGGACGTTGGGTTTGCCCTCGGATTGATTGTAGTCAAAATCGGCTTCCAGGAGGTTGCTCGCTCCACCGGAGAGACTGAAATTGCCCGCGGGCATGTCCAGCGTCGCGCGGACCGATTCCGCTCCGCGGCGCTCAACGCTACGGGTGTCGTGAACGGTGCGGTTTCTCCCGTGTCCATGAAACAGCGCCAAGCCAAAAATCACCACCAGAAGAATCAGCGCAATCGTTCCTCCGGAGATTCCGCCTGCTGCGCCCGAACCTTCGTGGCCGCGCATCCAAACGTAGTCCAGCAGCTTCCCCAGCCCCACGAAAATCAGAATCAGCGGCCAGTAGTGCTGCAACAACGGCCAGGGATCCAGGTTCGGATTCAGGGTCACATAGAGCAGCAATGCCCCGATCACAATCAGGAGTACCGCACCCCCTAGCGACCGGCGTCGCGGAGTTGTTGCCTCGGCCACGGAATCACCTCTTTCTGACACTGCGACAGGATGAGTGCCGCTCGAAAAATGCCCCTCTGCATTCCCGTCCGGGCACAGCGGACCGCACCGGGATGCAGGTTCCTACTTCAGAATACGCATTCGGAAGAGTGAAAGTTTCCTTGCGATTTGGAAATCACGCCTCTCCGTATTATCTTGTAACCCTTGTTCGTGTGCCCGAACCGCGACTTATCTCTGATTTTGTGTGCGCCGGTCGGCCCGAACTCGAAAAGGTGAACACCATGCCTGCCATCAATCGTCAGATTCTTCTTGCCGCAAGACCTGTCGGCTTTCCCAGCGACTCCGATTTCAAACTCGTCAAGTCGCAGGTCCCGGCGCTCCAGGACGGCCAATTCCTGGCCCGCTCGCTCTATCTTTCCGTGGACCCTTATATGCGCGGACGCATGAGCGCCGCAAAGTCTTACGCCGCGCCCGTCGAAATCGGCGAGGTGATGACCGGCATGGTGGCGGGCCGCGTGGCGGAATCGCGCAACCCCAATTTTTCAGCCGGAGATATCGTTCTGGGGCAGTTCGGCTGGCAGGACTACACGGTCACCGACGGCAAGGGCGTGCGCAAGGTTGACCCGCGCCTCGCGCCCATTTCCGCCTGGCTCGGAGTCCTGGGGGGACCCGGCCTGACCGCCTATTTCGGTCTCCTCGACGTCTGCGCGCCCAAGCCGGGCGAAACCGTGGTGGTGTCGGCCGCCGCCGGCGCAGTCGGCACCATCGTCGGCCAAATTGCCAAGATCAAAGGCTGCCGCGCCGTGGGAATCGCCGGGCGCGACGACAAGGTGCGCTACATCACCAAGGAACTCGGCTTCGATGCGGGATTCAACTACAAAACCGTGGACGACTATCGCGCCAAGCTCAAGGAACTCTGCCCCAACGGTATCGACGTTTATTTTGACAACGTCGGCGGGAAAATCACGGATGCGGTA
>DASQHY010000080.1:0-26680 GCA_035631855.1 Candidatus Acidiferrales bacterium | reverse complement strand
CGCGGAATCTTCCGGGGACCACGAGAAGGCGAAGACCTACTATGCCAAGCTGCTAAACGTGTGTGATCATGCCGACGGAGACCGTCCGGAGCTAAAAGAGGCACGCACGTTTTTGGCCCAGAGATGAATTGAGACGCGGCCGAATGGTCCGCAAGATATAGCAGTTCGAAAAGAACGCGCGCATAAAACCATCCTAGTCTACAGGCCGAGGACGGAGACGAGTTCGCGGACCGAGGCGGCGGATTTCTGCAGCGCGGCATTTTCCTCGGCGGTGAGCTTGATTTCGATGATCTTTTCGATTCCACCGGCGCCGAGCTTGACGGGAACGCCTACGAAGAGTCCCTTGATGCCGTACTCGCCATCGAGATACGCGGCGCAGGGAAGAATCTTCTTTTTGTCCTTGAGGATTGCCGTAACCATTTCGACCACGGCTGCCGAAGGAGCGTAGTAGGCCGAGCCGGTTTTCAGCAGGTTGACGATTTCGGCGCCGCCCTTGCGGGTGCGCTGCACGATGGCGTCAATGCGATCTCTGGGAAGCAGATCGGGTAGGGGAATCCCCGCAACGGTGGAATAGCGCGGCAGAGGCACCATATCGTCCCCATGTCCCCCGAGGACGAACGAATGCACGTTTTCCACCGACACGCCCGCTTCCGTCGCCACAAACGTGCTCATCCGCGCGGAGTCGAGCACGCCGGCCATGCCGATGACGCGATTCTTCGGCAGCCCGCTCACCTTTAGCGCCGCCTGGGCCATAGCGTCCAGCGGATTGGTGACCACAATGAGGATGGCTTTTGGTGAATGCTTCACGACCTGTTCGACGACGGCCTTCACGACGTCGAAGTTGGCGCGCAGCAAGTCGTCGCGGCTCATGCCCGGCTTGCGCGGAAACCCGGCGGTAATCACCACGATGTCGCTTCCCGACGTGGCGCTGTAGTCGCCCGTGTTGGTGGAAATGCCGATCGCGCGCGAGTCGGTTCTTTGAATCGGCCCGGACTCCAGCATGTCGAGACCTTTTCCGGCCGGCGGGCCGTCCAAAATGTCGGCCAGGACAACGTCGGCCAGTTCAGCGTCCACGATGCGCTGCGCCGTGGTCGAGCCGACGAAGCCTGAACCCACAACCGTCACTTTCTTCCGCATGATGCGATTCTCCTCGGTTACGCGCTGAAGTGGATGCGCAAAGGAATTATCTTGCCACGGCGGAGGCCTGCATATTCTCCATGATGGCGTTGGCGAACGCCGAAGTGCTGAGCTTGGTGGCGCCTTCCATCATTCGCTCCAGGTCGTAGGTCACTCTTTTCTGTTGAATGGTGCGCGCGATGCCTTCTTCGATGAGCTTGGCCGCTTCGTCCCAGCCAATGAACTCGAACATCATGGCTCCGGAGAGCATCACCGAGCTGGGATTGATGACGTCTTTGTCCGCATACTTGGGAGCCGTGCCGTGGGTTGCCTCGAAGACGCCGTAGCCGTCGCCGATGTTTGCACCCGGAGCCATACCTAAGCCGCCGACCTGCGCAGCGCACGCGTCGGAGAGGTAATCGCCGTTCAGATTCGGCGTCGCCAGCACCTGGTATTCGTCCGCGCGCAGAAGCACCTGCTGGAAGATGGAGTCGGCGATGCGGTCGTTGACCATCAGCTTCTGCTTCCACTGGCCCTTTCCGTGGGTAGCGTAAATGGCATCGAGTGTATGCTTGATTTCAGCGTACACCGACTCCTGGAACGCCTGCGTGGCGCGTTCGATGCCGGGCTCGATCATGGCGGCATTCTGCGGGACCGTCAGGCTGGGGTTTTTGTCGAGGTTGCCTACAATCCAGCTTTCCCGCTCGGTGATCACCTGGGAACGGAATTCCTCTCGGGCCAGGTCGTAACCCCAATCGCGGAACGCCCCCTCCGTGAACTTCTGAATGTTGCCCTTGTGAACCAGCGTGACCAGCCGGCGCTTGTGCGCCAGCGCATGCTGGATGGCCCGGCGCACCAGGCGCTTGGTTCCCGTCGGAGACATCGGCTTGATGCCCACTCCGGAATCCCAGCGAATATGCTTCCCGGAATCCTTCAGCATTTGGTGATTCAGGAACTCCAGGACGCGCTGCGCTTCCGGTGTTCCCGATTTCCACTCGATTCCCGCGTACACGTCCTCGGTGTTTTCGCGAAAGATGACGATGTTCATCCGCTCGGGATGTTTGACGGGGGAGGGAACTCCCTGGAAATAGCGCACCGGGCGGACGCACGCGTAGAGGTCCAGAATCTGGCGCAAAGCGACGTTCAGCGAGCGGATTCCCCCGCCGACCGGAGTGGTGAGCGGCCCCTTGATGGCGACGCGGAAATCCCGAACCGCCTCGACGGTTTCATCGGGGAGCCATTGCTGGAATTTGTTGAAGGCCTTCTCTCCGGCGAACACTTCGAACCAGGCCACGCCCCGTTTGGCGCCATACGCGCGCTCGACGGCGGCGTCAAAGACGCGCCGCGACGCCTTCCAGATATCCCGGCCGGTGCCGTCGCCTTCGATGAACGGGATCACCGGCGTATCGGGCACTTGAAATGCGCCGTTGGAATATTGGATGGGCTTGCCGTTCGCTGGAACGGTAACGCCGTTATAGGCCGCTTTCATCCGGGCTCCTGAAGGTTTTCGTCCTGAGCTGCTGGTCGGACGACGCGCGTCTTGCACGGCGCGCCGGACAAGCGTGAAACATAAACAGTACCACAGTGCAGCGCGCGGTTGCACGGCTCGGTCCGCCGGCGCACCTCGCGACTTACCATGTCCGGGCAAACTCGCCGCCCGGGATGGTGACAACGCGGCAACACCTGATTGCAGTTGTCCAATCAGGAAAAACGCCCGCACCTGTATACTCGACTTGTGACCAGCGCTTGCGAAAGAGCACTCGTTTGAAAAGATTCCGGCACACCGCGGGACCCATCGTCGCGATTTGCGGCCTCTGGGTGCTGGCAGCATCGGCAACCGGCCTCGTGCAGTCGAATACGCGGCAATCGCAAAGTGAACCCAGTCAGGCGCAGCCGCCGGCCAGGCGTCCGCCCCAGGCCAAAACGCAGCAGGAATACCGCGATTACAACGCTGCGTATGCTGTAACCGGCGGAGTTGCCATGGAGAAAGTTGCCGGTGAGTTTGCCTCCAAGTACCAGCAGAGCGAGTTGCGCGTCTTTCTGTACTCCAAGGCCATGCACGAATATCAGAACGAGAACAATCCAGACAAAATCCTGGAGATGGGGGAGAAAGTATTGTCTCTCGACCCCGATCATTCCATCGCCTTAGTGCTCACTGCCACGGTGTTGGCGGACAGCTTGAGCGATACCGAAAAAGACCGGGTGGAAAAGATCGCCAAGATCAGGGAAAAGTCGAATCACGCATTGGTGACTATGGATTCGGCCTTTGTGCCTCCCTCCGGTGCAACTCCTGAGCAGATCGTAAATTATAAGAACACGCTGGGATCCATGGCGCGTTCAGCATTGGGAATCATGGAATTGAAAACCGGGGATGACGCAGCCGCAGAAAAGGACCTGCAGAGCGCGGCGGCTCTGAACACGGCAGAGCCCGACCCCTATATCTGGTACCATCTTGCCCTGGCGCGGGACCATTTGAAAAAGTATGCCGACGCGCTCGCTGCCGTCGAGCGCGCGTTGCAGTATGCAAGTTCGAATCCAGATCTTGCCCGGCTGGCGCAAGGCGAACGGGAACGGCTCGTGAAGCTGGCCGGCAGGCCGCAGAACTGAAAGCAAATTCGCAGGAGCGCAGAACTTCCAAGAGAGGCGTCCTCACATGATCCGAATGGCAATGATTCTGCTGTTGGCGTTTGGAGCGGCTATTCCCAGGGAGCAGAGCGCGAATCCGGCCTCGAACGTGGAGGCTCCGAAAGAGCAATCTTCCTCTGGCACAAAAACGCCCGGCGATGCCGGCCGACTCCGCCAGCAGCCTGTTTCTTCCGCACCGAAGCCGACGGACGGTGCTGCTTCCGTTGCTCCGGCGGCGGCCGTCATGACCGTGCACGGCGCGTGCGAGACTCCCTCACCGGCCTCCGGCGGGGGAAACGAAGACTCCTGCACGACCGTTCTGACCCGGGAGCAGTTCGACACGCTCGTGAATTCGTTAAACACCGGCAACCAGCCTCTCGCACCCGCCATGCGCCTGAAGCTTGCCCAGGCCTATGCGGACCTGCTGGCGTTTGCCACTGCGGCCGAGAAGGCGGGAATCAAAAACACCGCGGGTTTCCAAGAGGTTATGCGTCTGGTCAGAACGCGCACGCTTGCGGAACTGTTTCAACGGAGCCTCGTCGAGAAATTCCGCAACCCGCCGCCCGCTGAAATCGAGGACTACTACAACAAGAACCTCGCCAAGTTCGAGGAGATCAAACTCCAGCGCATCTTTGTTCCCCGGACCAACCCGAAGGCGGCGGATCAGGCAGACTTTGAGAAACGTGCTCAGCAGACGGCCAGCGACCTTCGCGAGCGACTCGCCAAAGGGGAAGACCCCAGCGTCCTGCAAAAAGAGGCGTACACCGCTCTGGGCGTCGAGGGAAACCCTCCCAGCATCGATTTCGGCAATCGGCGGAGAGGGGCGCAATCCTCGGAGCAAGACCAGGAACTCTTTTCGCTTCCGACCGGTGGGACATCCAAGGTCGAGCCGATACCCGGCGGCTTCCTGATCTACAGGGTAGAAAGCCGTCAAACCTTGGCACTGGACAAGGTCAAAGACGAAATCGCTCGCGAGATGTTTCGCCGGAAAATGGAGGAAGAAAGCCGACGCATCAAGGCCGAAGTGCATGCGGATTATAATGAGGCCTACTTCGGGCCGGTCAGTGTGACTCCCCAGGCTCCACCACAGAGCCCGCCTCCGCCGAAGGAGTAGCAGAGCGCAAAACGCGTGCTGTTCCAACTTGCCGAAGGGATCTTCCTGAAATCGGTCTTCCTTCGCCGGGAGGCATGGAACGTTCGGCAAAACAATTCTGATCCCCTGTTGACAGAGTACCTTCGTCTGCCAATAATGCTTCCACGGCGGGGCCCTATTCTCGATGAGGTGAGTATCGAATTTGTTTATTCGTATTCAGTTCCTTACATTCCGCGTGCCTGCCCGCGCCCTTATCGGGCCCGGCAGCGGCTCGCGATACCCCGGTGCGATATTCCGCGGCAAAGCTTGCCGGAATCGGCTGAGCGTCAAGACCTCCGCCAGTAACCAGCGAGGTGGCTGAGGGTTTCCAGCCCTGTGCTC
The DNA here is from genome assembly GCA_035631855.1 of Candidatus Acidiferrales bacterium. Lineage (GTDB taxonomy): Bacteria > Acidobacteriota > Terriglobia > Acidiferrales > UBA7541 > DASQHY01. Next base: position 21,465 of record DASQHY010000080.1, on the reverse strand, counting down.
CCTTAGAATGTACTCCCTCTTACAAGATTTTCGATTCAGTCTGCGGCTGATGCGAAAGCGTCCGGGCATGAGTCTATTGATCATCGCGGCTCTTGTCCTGGGCATTGGCGCCAACAGTTCGGTGTTCGCCGTGGTCAACACTGTTCTCCTGCGCCCCCTGCCCTTGCCGGACCCGGACCGCCTTGTCATGGTGCTGGCGAGCTCTCCACAGTTCCCCAATATGCCGGCGTCCTACCCTGAATTCTTGGACTGGAAGGCGGAATGCCATTCCTTCCAGGGTATGGCCGCCTATAGAGCCATCTACGTAAACCTCACGGGCAGCGGCGTTCCCGAACATTTGAAGGGGCTGAGGGTCTCGGCGTCTTTCTTCAGAGAGCTGGGAGTGGGCCCGGCAGTCGGCCGCGATTTCTCCGATGACGATGATCGTCCGGGGGCAACCCCCGTGGTCATAATCAGCCACGGCCTCTGGGAACGGAAATTTGGCTCCGATCCGGCCATTCTGGGAAAACAGTTGGTTCTGGACGACCGGCAGTACGCGGTAGTCGGCGTGGCGCCGGCGAATGAGTTCACTTACATCAGAGGATTCGACGTATGGATTCCGACCGGCCTGTTCTTGGGCCCGGCGATGACGAATCGCAATAACCGGTTCGATGGGGTGGTGGCAAGGTTGAATCCCGATGCCACGCTTGCGCAGGCCCAGGCCGAAATGGGCACGATTGCACAAAGGATGGCTGTCGAATTTCCGCAAAGCAACCAGGGAATCGGGGCCGTTGTTTTGGGAGTGGCTTCCCTGGTCACAACACAAGGACGGCGGCCGCTCCTGCTGCTGCTGAGCGCATCCGGTCTCATTCTTCTCCTGGCCTGCGTCAATGTGGTCACGGTCTTTGTGGCCGGCGCTATGGAGCGGCGCAAAGAATTGAGCGTTCGTCTGGCACTGGGCGCGGACCGGGCCATCTTGTTGCGCCAGATGTTCGTGCAGAGCGCTCTATTTGCCTTGGCAGGCAGCGCGCTGGGGCTGGCCGTAGCGAGACTGGTGCTGGCCATGCTGACGAACCGATTCCCCCACGTCGTTCCTCGATTCCAAGAGGTCTCCCTGGATTCCACCGTGCTGTGGTTCACCGGATTGACCGCCGTTGTGGTGGGTTTGTTGTGCGGCTTGCTGCCCGCGTTGTACGCTTTCAAGCTGAACATCAACAACGAACTCAAGGGCAACGGCACCTGGTCGTTCCTTCGAAAGTATCGCACTACGGGCCAGACGGCTTTGATTGTATTTGAGGTTTCCCTGGCGGCCGGGCTGTCCATGGTTTCCGGGTTGTTGATCAAGAGCTTCTATGAAGTTGAAAGAGTGGATCTTGGGTTCAATCCCGACCGCCTCCTCTCCTTCCAGGTATTATTGCCGGCCTCGCGGTACAACGATGCCGACAAGATGTCCGTGTTTTACGACCAGGCCATCAAGAGAATACGGAACATCCCGGGCGTGCAGTCTGCCAGTGCGGTTTCCACGCTCCCTCTGAGCGGCGCCTACCATTTCATAAACCTGGAGGTGGAAGGTGCACAAATCGAAGCCGCCGCGCAACGCCCTTACGTGGACAATCCCTCTGTTTTGCCCGGTTACTTCGCGGCCATCCGAAGCCCCATCTTGCAGGGGAGAGACTTCCGTGAAACGGATGGCGTCAATTCTGCTCCTGTCGCCATTGTGGACGACGTGCTGGCAAAACAAATGTGGCCCGGGCAGAATCCTCTGGGCAAACGCATCCGTCTTGCCGACATCGGCGACACCGGGCCTCCCTGGCGCGAGATCATCGGCGTTGTTCATCAGATGAAACACTACGGTCCGGAAAAAGAAGTTCCGAGGATGCAGGTGTATACTCCGCTCTTTCAGGTGCCGGTCTCATCGGTCGCTTTCGTCGTTAATTTCCTCGCCGACCAGCGGAGCATCCAAGCAGCTTCCCAACAGGCCATTTACGAGCTCGACAAGGATCTGCCGCTTGACAGTTTTCGGACTCTGGACGATCTGTTGTCTGTCTTCGTCAGCGGCCGGAAGGTTTCCGTGCTGTTGCTCGGAAGCTTCGCGGGGATCGGGATTGCCCTGGGCATGATCGGAATCTACGGAGTGGTTTCGAACTCCGTTGTCCGAATGAGACGGGAAATCGCCATTCGCATGGCCTTGGGTGCGACGGTCAGAAGTACCATCGTGCTGGTTGCCCGAGTGGGATTGGTCGGCGGGGTCGCCGGCGTCCTGGTGGGCACGTTGATCGTGGTGAGTATGACGCGCGTGCTCTCCGCGTTCCTGTTCGGGATTACTCCTCTCGACCTTCCGACTTATTTCCTGACGGCAGCATTCACTCTGCTGCTCGCGTCGATTGCGAGTCTGGTTCCGGCGCAAAGCTTGTCGCGGCTCAACCCGCAGGACGTCCTCCGGGAACAGTAGAAGTTCCTCGCCAGACTTGCCTGCCCCTACCGGAATTTCCTAGATGTCGTAATACAGGTGAAACTCGTGCGGGTGCGGGCGCATGCGCACGGCGTCCACTTCGTTTTTCATCTTGTAGCCAATCCAAAGATCGAGAAGCTCCTCGGAAAAGACCCCGCCGGCCAGGAGGAAATTGTGATCGGCCCGGAGCGCGCGTAAGGATTCTTCCAGCGAGCCGGGAAGCGATGGCACTTTGGCGAGCTCTTCGTGTTCCAGTTCGTAAATGTCCTTGTCCAGGGGCTGGCCGGGGTCGATCTTGTTCTTGATGCCGTCGAGGCCGGCCATCAGCATCGCCGCAAACGAGAGGTAGGCGTTGCACGACGGGTCCGGGGGCCGAAACTCGAGCCGCTTGGCCTTGGGGTTCTCCGAATACACGGGGATGCGCACGGCCGCCGAGCGATTGCGCTTCGAGTAAGCGAGATTCACAGGTGCTTCATACCCGGGCACCAGACGCTTGTAAGAATTCGTCGTCGGTGCGGCAAACGCGACAATGGCTGCGGCATGCTTGAGCAACCCGCCGGCATACCACAGCGCCGTTTGTGAGAGCCCGGCATATCCGTTGCCGGCAAACAACGGCTGGCCCTTCAGCCACAACGATTGATGTGTGTGCATGCCCGATCCGTTATCGCCAAACAGCGGCTTGGGCATAAACGTGACCGATTTGCCGAACTGATAGGCCACGTTGCGGACGATGTACTTGTATTTCATCATGTTGTCGGCGGACCGCAACAGCGTATTGAAGCGCATGTCAATTTCGGCTTGGCCCGCGCCGCCGACTTCATGGTGGTGGCATTCGACGTCGATCCCCGCGCCCATCAACCGCTGAACCATTTCGGTTCGCAGGTCCTGATAATGGTCGGTCGGAGGAACCGGGAAGTAGCCTTCCTTCACGCGCGGCCGGAAACCCAGGTTGTGTTCCTCGCGGCCGGAGTTCCAGCGCCCTTCTTCGGCGTCAACAAAATAGAAGCCGTGCTGCGGCGCGCTATCGAAGCGGACGTTGTCGAAAATAAAGAACTCCGCCTCCGCTCCGAAGAACGCCTGGTCGGCGATGCCGGTCGAGGCGAGGAAAGCTTCCGCTTTCTTCGCGACATTGCGGGAGTCGCGCGCATAAGGCTGCTTGGTAGGCGGGTCCACGGCGTCGCCAATCATCACCAGTGTCGGGGCATCGCGGAAGGGATCCATAAATGCTGTATTGGGGTCAGGCACGAGCAGCATGTCCGATTCGTGGATCGAGGCCCAGCCGCGGATTGAACTGGCATCGAAGCCAAATCCTTCCTTGAAGGAGCCTTCGCTGAGTTCTTGAATCGGGAAGCTGACGTGTTGCCAGATGCCGGGAAGGTCGGTGAAGCGAAGGTCGAGGATTTTGGCGTTGTTCTTGGCGGCAAATTCTAATACACCTTTGGCGTCCATTCACTCTCCTTGGTGTCTATCGTTTTTCCTTGGGGTACTCGAGGACCTGCGGGTAACGCGAGAAAGTAGCGCAAGAAAGCGCTCGCGTCAAGAGTCCCGAGTTCAACCACAGAAAGACAAATTGGCTTCTTCCAGGATGCGGTGAGATGGCAAGCACCCGCAAGGTCGTTGAAGTGGAGGAAGCGGCGCGCCGCGGTTGACTTGCCCGGGAGTCGAAGCATATGATGCGCCTCCATTCGCTCTGGCCGAAACGATGAAGATCCACACAATGGCGCTTTCTCTGGGACTCTTTGCCGCCGTCGCGGCGGCCTGGGCCGCCGGGAGTCTCCGCGGGGAGCAGGGGAAAGAAAACACCGCCAATCCGCTCGTGGGAAGTCCCAAAGCCATCGAACGGGGCCGCGCCAACTTCCGCATCGCGTGTTCCTATTGTCACGGGATGGATGCGCGCGGTGGATTGCGCGGCCCGAATCTTACCACCGGCCACTTGACGCACGGTGACACGGATGGAGCCGTCTTCCGCACCATCCTTCGCGGCATTCCTGGAACACAGATGCCGGCAAACGATCTCTCGGAAGAAGAGACGTGGGAGTTGGTCGCCTATGTGCGGAGCCTTCAACCGCGTACTCCTGCTGCTCCTTTGCCTGGAAGTGTTGCCTCGGGGGAGAAACTCTTCTTCGGCGATGCCAACTGCTCGCTGTGCCACATGGTACGCGGAAAGGGCGGACGGCTGGGGCCTGACCTGACGCGTGTGGGCGCTGCGCGGCCACTGGACTTCCTGGTGGAATCCATTCGCGAGCCTGACAAACATCTCACCGAAGGGCTGAGCGAGCCGAATCGCGACTTTCCACAGGTCTACGAAAAAGTGACGGCGACTTTGCAGGATGGGACCGAGTTTACCGGCGTGGCTTTCAACGAAGATTCCTTTTCGATTCAATTGTTGGACCAAAGCGAGCAGCTCCACCTCCTGTTGAAAAAGGACTTGAAGAAACTGGTTCATGAACGAAAATCGTTGATGCCTGCCTACGGTCCCGATTTGTTGGACGAGAAACAACTCCAGGACCTGATCGCGTATCTGAGTACGCTGCGCGGCATATGAAAGCAGAAGGCAGCCCGGGGAAGAGAAGATGAAGTTGCACCTCACGGTTCTCGTCGCGTTGACGGCTGCATTCCTGGCAGCACCGCTTCGCGCGCAGGTCACGTCGGAACGTATTCAACATGCTCTAGTGGAGCCCCAGAACTGGATGACGTATTCCGGGACGTACAACGGCCAGCGGTATAGCCTGCTGAAACAGGTTGCCGCGGGGAATGTCTCGCATCTCGCGGTGCAATGGATTTTCCAGACACCCGTGCCCGGAAAATTTGAGGCGACGCCGCTGGTGGTGGACGGGGTGATGTATGTCACCGGGGCGGAGAACCACGCGTATGCGGTAGACGCGCGGACCGGGCGGACGCTCTGGCACTATCAGCGGGCTCTCCCGGAGAAACTCAGGGCTTGCTGCGGCCACGTGAACCGCGGGTTCGCGATGAACGGCGACAAGCTGTACATGGCGACGCTCGATGCGCACGTGGTGGCGCTCCACAGCAAGACCGGGAACGTGGTGTGGGACACGGAAGCCGCCGATTACACCAAAGGCCACAGCTTCACCGTTGCGCCGCTGGCGGTGAAGGACAAGATCATCGTCGGCGTTTCCGGCGGCGAATTCGGCGTCCGCGGATTCATCGATGCGTACGACACGGAAACCGGGCAACGCGCCTGGCGGTTCTACACCGTGGCCGGGCCCGGAGAGCCGGGGCACGAAAGCTGGGCCGGAGATTCCTGGACGCGCGGCGGAGCTCCGGCGTGGGTGACCGGAACCTTCGATCCGGAACTCAACCTGATTTACTGGCCGACGGGAAATCCTTCGCCCTCGAACGACGGCTCGGAGCGCGGCGGCGACAATCTTTACAGCAATTCCGTAGTGGCGCTGGATGCGGACACGGGAAAACTGAAGTGGCATTTTCAGTTCACGCCGCACGATCTGCACGATTGGGATGCCACGGAAGTTCCCATGCTGCTGGATCTGGTGATCGGCGGGCAAACCCGAAAGGTCCTGGCGCAGGCGAACCGCAACGGATTCTTCTATGTGCTCGACCGCAGCGATGGAAAATTCATTTTGGGCAAACGGTTTGCGCGCCAATTGACCTGGGCGAAGGGGCTGGACGCCAACGGGCGGCCGATCGTGCTGAAAGAGAGCGACCCGACCGAAAAGGGGGTGCGCGTGTGCCCCGGAGCCATCGGCGCGACGAACTTCATGTCGCCTTCCTATAGCACGCAGACCGGATATTTCTACGTGAATGCCCGCGAGCAATGCGACCTCTTTACGGTCGAGAGGCAAGAGTATCAAGCCGGACGCGCTTACCTCGGCAGCACCTATTATCCAGCCGCCAACGAAAAAGACTGGGGCGCGCTGCGGGCCATCGATCCGCGAACGGGCGAGATCAAGTGGGAGTTCAAACATTTTTCGGCGCCGTGGGCGGGAACGCTGGCGACCGCCGGGGGCCTTGTGTTTGCCGGCGACATCGAAGGCAACCTGATTGCGTTTGACGCGCGCACGGGAAAGGCGTTGTGGCATTTCCAGACCGGCTCGGCAATCTACGCTTCGCCGATGACGTTTTCCGTTGATGGAAGACAATACGTCGCGATCGCTGCCGGGAACGCGCTGCTGACGTTCGCGCTGCCGGAAGAACCTGGCTCTTCTTCTCCTGCTTCTTCTCCTGCTAAAGCTCCAGCCAAGAAAAATCCATAGCGCTGCTCAAAGTCTAAGAAGAGCGTTCGAGGACACAGACGCCACCCCATGGGCGGCCGCCTTGCTTTCCGGAAGATTCGGGAAGCAGGGCCACGAGACGCAATAGAAAAGGCAGGCGCTTTGCTTTGGCTGCGGCCTTCAGAAGCGGGTGAACTTCGGCGGGTTTCCAGCCGGCGGGCTGAAAAAAATCGGGGCCTTCCGGCGGCGCGAACTTGAGCGGAGACCTGGCGTGCTCAAAGTGAACTGCCCACCTTTTTGAGAGCATCTTCAAAAGCCCGGGCGACATCATGTCGAGAACCCAGCGGCGAAACGCCGGCGGAGCGGCAAGGTCCCGCGCCAGGGAAGTGGCCCCGGCGGGTTCGAGATAAACTACCAAGCCCTCGGACACCACGACAGCATGGCGCGTCGTGCTGCCGATGCGCGCGAAGAGCCTTTGACGAGCGGGAACATCGGCAAGGTCCAGAGGGAAGCGCTCGAGGCGGCACACGGGTTTTTCAGCGCGAAGCACTTCCTCTTTTTCTTTGAGGATGGCGGGAAGATCCACCTCGACCCAGCGCAGCGTTTGCGGGAGCGCCATGCGATAGGGGCGCGCGTCGAGCCCTGCGGCGAGGTTGACCACCGTGTCCGCCCCTTTTTCGATGGCAGCGAGGATGGCGCGGTCGAAGAGGTGGGTGCGAAGGGCCTGCGACCACTCGCCGCCGGGGCCCGCCATTTGGCGATGAATGTCCTGGCCGCGCTGGCCGGCGAGTCTGCGGGCAAAGGGATCGCGAAAGAGCGCGTCGGGGCGATCGGTTTCCACGGCGCGATGGAATGCAGTCCAGCGCGCCGTGTCCGAAATGTTGCGAATGAGAGGTTCTTTCGCCGGAGTCGCGTCAGGTGTCATACACAATTTCCCACAGCCCAATTCACACTAAGATTGGTACACTACGTTTCGTTATGCAAGCATTCCTTAGGCGAGCCTACAAGGAGTGAGTCATGAGCAAGGTACGAGTACTGGTGGGAACACGGAAGGGCGCGTTCATCCTGACAGCGGACGGCAAGCGCGAACGGTGGGATGTCAGCGGCCCTTACTTTGCCGGCTGGGAGACCTACCACATGAAGGGATCGCCCGCGGATCCCAACCGGCTGTACGCCTCGCAGACCAGCGGCTGGTTCGGGCAGATCATTCAGCGCTCCGATGACGGCGGCAAATCTTGGATTCAGCCGGGAACACCGCCAGGCGAACCGACCACCACGCCGGAAGGAATGCCCAAAGCCGAGAGCAACAAGTTCGTGTATGACACCTCTACGGAAACAGGCAAACCCCTCACTACGCATCAGTGGTACGACGGCACCCAGCACCCCTGGGAGTTCAAGCGCGTCTGGCATCTGGAACCGTCGCTGACTGATCCAGACACCGTGTACGCCGGGGTCGAAGATGCCGCGCTGTTCCGCTCGACCGATGGCGGGAAGAATTGGAAGGAACTCCCCGGACTGCGCGGCCATGGCTCGGGGCCCGGCTGGCAGCCTGGAGCCGGCGGGATGTGCCTGCACACGATTCTTCTGGACCCGAAGAATCCCAACCGGATATTCATCGCCATCTCCGCTGCGGGCGCCTTCCGCAGCGACGATGCCGGCAAGACGTGGCGGCCGATCAACCGTGGACTGCACTCGCCGTATATTCCCGACCCCAATGCCGAAGTGGGACACTGCGTTCACCACATAGCGATGCACCGCTCGCGCCCAGATGTGCTGTTCATGCAAAAGCACTGGGACGTCCTGCGCAGCGACAACGGCGGCGAGCAGTGGCAAGAGGTAAGCGGCAATCTTCCGACGGACTTCGGGTTCGTGATTGATGTCCACGCACACGAGCCGGAGACTATCTACGTCGTTCCGATCAAGAGCGACGGGGAACACTTTCCTCCCGACGGGAAGCTGCGGGTGTACCGCAGCCGCACGGGCGGCAACGAGTGGGAGGCACTGACCAAGGGTCTGCCGCAGCGCGACTGCTACGTCAACGTGCTGCGCGATGCTATGGCAATAGACTCGCTCGATAAGTGCGGGGTGTATTTCGGCACCACCGGGGGGCAAGTGTACGCATCGGCCGATGCGGGAGACACTTGGGCGCCCATCGTTCGAGATCTTCCCGCCGTCCTTTCCGTCGAGGTCCAGACGCTGCCATGATCCGAGTCGTGCTCCCGCCGCACCTGCGCGGGTTGGCGCACATCGCAGGCGAGGTGGAGCTGGACATCCAGGGTCCGGCCACGCAGCGCTCGGTCCTCGACGCACTCGAGGCGCGTTATCCGATGCTGCGCGGTACGATCCGCGATCACATCACACAACAGCGCCGGCCGTTTTTGCGATTCTTCGCCTGCGGGGAGGATCTTTCCCATGAGATGCCGGACGCCGCGCTGCCCAACGCGGTTGTGTCGGGTGCGGAGCCCCTACTGATCATAGGCGCGATTGCCGGCGGCTAACTCCCGACTCGGAAACAACCCGCCGATGGGAAGGCTGGGCGGCGGATGCGGAATCCTATTTGAAGGATTCGTTGAACAGGGCGGCGAGGCGCAGACCTGCGAGCGCGAGCCGCTCGTCGAGGAGAGCAATGTTCGCTTGGTAGTACGCTTCGTCAATGGAAGCCCCTTCCTTCACCAAGACCTGCTGTGCAAAACGAAAGGATTCGTTGGCCCAATCCTCCGGTGTCCCGCCGGCTTTTGCTGCCAGGTTTTTCGAAACGATTAGCTGTTCCAAGTAGGGGACATAGTCAGTCTCCACGCGGCCGGTGTGCTCAATGAGGTCGACGTCCCATGTGAAATGCAAATTGCAGGGGTAATTGCCGCATTGGGTGGCGCCGAATTCCGTGACGTGGATATCGTTTCCTCCGCGGGCTTCTCCCAAAGCGTGGAAGGGCTGATGAATGTCTCCGACAAAGTGGACGAGGAATTTCAACGCCTCGACGCGGTCCTGTTGTGAGGCGTTGACGTCAGCCAGCACTTTCAGGAACATGCCGATGCGGTCCACCGCGCAGTTGTGATGGTCGTCCTTTGTATACGGGCGTTTCTCATCCGGCTGGTAGCAATCGCGGGCCTGGTCAAAGCCGGAGGAGTTTTTCGGGATGTCCACAAAGTGCCAGCCAAAGGTCTGCGGACGATCCCCCTTGATGTCGTCCGCCCAGTTTGCGACGGAGGCAAGATCGCTGTTGCCCAGCAGGGCCTGAATATTGCGCCTGGCGGCTTCGCCGAGATGAGCCTGGGCGATGGCGCCGACCATGCGATGCCCTTTGGGTCCCCAAGCAAGAAGCGGTGCGGATGTGAAGGCTAGCAGGAGCAGGACAGCAAGGAATTTTTTCACCAGTCAGCCTCGTTTTTCCCGATTCACGGCAACCGCCCGGGTTGGAGACAGATGCGAGCTCTTGCGGAGACGCTCCAGGCGCCGCTACTGGGCTTTTTTGGACGTACCACGGACGATGGCGATCGATGTTTGGCCGGTATTCGCTTCGCGGCCAATGGTGATCATGAAACCCACGTTGGCGCCACTCTCGCTGGTGATCAGTCCGCCGTCGGGCGTTTCGAAAAAGGTGGTCTTGGGGCTAAGCTTCCCGCGATAGAAGGCGATGACCTGCGCGGGAGAATCGCCGGTCTTGAAGACGTAGGTGGCCATGGAGCCTTCGGCCGAGCTGAGTTGCATGCTGCCTTCTTCGCGCTTGGCGCCCGGATAGAGCGGTACGCCCAGATCAGCTTCACTCACCTCGGCGCCGGGACCCACGGAGATTTTTCCGCCGGGAGTGGAGATGCTGACTTGGCCGGAGCGGTCCACGCGGACGCCGCGGGAAAGCCGCCAGATGCCGAAGGTCACGGCTGCGCCTGCCAAAATGCCCAGGCCGACAAACACGCCGAGCACGATCAAAATAATCTTCAATGCGCCGCTCTTCGGGGGCACCGCGGCGGCCGGCGCAGCAGTGCCGGCAGCGGGCGTACCGGGTGCAGCCGAGGCTGCGCCGATGGGGGCTCCGCACGCCGTGCAGAAATTGTTTCCCTCGGTCAGAGCCGAACCACATTTGGTGCAAAAGCCTGCCATACACCCTCCCGGCTCCAGAAGCGCGGTTCGATGAGAATTGCGCGCGGCCAGCAGCAAACGATAAAGTTTTCGAATGCTACTCTGTTGGGATGTAGCTGTCAAATCTCGGGGGCGATTGCGGCACGGTGATGCCTCACTGCTCCTAGGAGGCGCTCAGTCGTAATATTCCTGGCCGAGGTGGGTGATCAGCTCTTCACCCATGAGCCAGCGCAGCGTGTTCTTGAGCTTCATGGACTGGATGAAGAGGTCGTGCTCGGGATAGAGACTGGGAGCGCACATAGGCGACTTGAAATAGAAGCTGAGCCATTCCTGAATGCCGTGCAGACCGGCGCGCTGGGCGAGGTCGAGGAAGAGGACCAGATCGAGCACGATGGGCGCGGCGAGAATGGAGTCGCGGCACAGAAAGTCCACCTTGATCTGCATGGGGTAGCCGAGCCAGCCGAAGATGTCAATGTTGTCCCAGCCCTCTTTGTTGTCGCCGCGCGGCGGGTAGTAGTTGATGCGCACCTTGTGGTGGATTTTGCCGTACAACTCGGGGTAGAGATGCGGCTGCAAAATATATTCGAGCACGCCGAGCTTGGACTCTTCCTTGGTCTTGAATGAGCTGGGGTCGTCGAGAACTTCGCCGTCGCGGTTGCCCAAGATGTTCGTGGAGAACCAGCCGTTCATGCCCAGCATGCGGGCCTTGAAGCCGGGCGCAAGAATGGTCTTCAGCAGGGTTTGTCCGGTCTTGAAATCCTTCCCGCAAATGGGGACGCTGTGCCGCTTCGCAAGCTCATGCATCGCCGGGATGTCCACTGTAAGGTTGGGCGCGCCATTGGCGAAGGGCACGCCGGAGGTGAGGGCGGCCCAGGCATAGAGCATCGAGGGCGCGACGGCCGCGTGATTCTGCTTCATGGCCTCTTCGAATTTGGCGGCGGTTTGATGGACGTCTTCAGGAGTCAGGTAGATTTCCGTTGAGCCGCACCAGATGACTACGAGGCGTTCGACACCGGATTTCTTCTTGAATGTAGCGATGTCGTCTTTGATTTGCAGCGCCAGGTCATACTTGGTCTTCCCCTTCTTGACGTTGGCGCCGCTTAGGTTCTTGACGTAGTTCTGGTCGAACGCAGCCTTCATGGGGTGAATCTTCGAAAGGAAACTTTTCGCCTGGCTGAGGTGGTGCGCGTCGAGAACGCCAGCCTTGGCGGCGGCCTCGTAAGCGGTGTCCGGGAAGATGTCCCAGCCGCCGAACACCATTTTGTCGAGCTTCTCCAGAGGCACAAAATCTTTGACCAGCGGCGTGCGGCCCTCGGTGCGTTTCCCGAGCCGGATGGTGCCAAGCTGGGTGAGCGAACCGGTGGGGTGGGCGGCGCCTTTGCGGACCAGGTCCACGCCGGCCATAAATGTGGTGCTGACAGCGCCCATGCCGGGAGTCAGAACGCCGAGTTTGCCCTTGGGAGGAGCAATCTTGGCTGGTCGGCGCATGCAGAGATCCTCGATTCGTCTTGCTGTTGCGTTGAAGGCACGTGTGGCTCAACGCGCATGCCGCGGAAACGGGCACCACAAGAAGCGCTGTCAAGCGCGCCGCGCAAAAACAAAACTCAGTATGATGCTCGAAGCCGCAGGGATTTGCAACGCGGAAAAAGAAAAGGAAACGCGGAGGCGCAGAGCGCGCAGTTGGACGAAGAAAGAAGGAAGAGAGTGAAGGACGGATAAGCTAGGAGCGGCGGCGGCCGCTGTAGCCGGCAAGCGAGCCGGAAACCGTCAGGAAGGCCATCACCGCAATTGCGCCAATCATCAGGAGCAGGATCATCATTTCGTTCCGCACCCTCCAAGCCATTCGATGATTTGGCGGGCAAGAACGGTGCCAACGTAAGAGACCGTGTTTTGTGAGAGATACAGAGGGCTTGGTGTGGAGGGTGTTGCCCGGAAAGGGCAGGTGCCTTCCGGGGGCAACACCCTGCGTACTAAGAACGCATGAGGCGGATGGAGCCGTCGCCGGTGCGCACCGTCAGCGCCGCGCCGCCGCCATTGATCTTACCGCGCACTTCGGACTTGCTGATGATGCCATCCACGGTCACCGGAAAGCCGAGGCTGATGCGGCCGTCATTGGTGTGGGCGTCGAGGTCGGCCTGGAAACTATCGGGCAGGGTAAGGTCCACGCTGCCGTCGCCGGTGTGAATCGTCCAGCTTCCTGACATTTTCGAGCCGGCTGCCACGCGCGCTTCGATGCTGCCGTCGCCGGTCTTGATGTTGAGAACATCGAAGCGGCCGTCCACGCGGATGTGGCCGTCTCCGGAAGAGGCGTCCAGGCGGCCGTCGAGTTCGCGAGCCTCAATGTGGCCGTCACCGGTGCGCAGACGGATTTCGCCTTTGGCGCCGCGCACGCGGATGTGGCCGTCGCCGGTGTGAATATCCATGTTCCCGCTGAGGGGGTCAACTTCCACGTGGCCGTCGCCGGTGATGACGTTGAGGTCGCCTTGGCGCGGCATGTGCACATCGATCTTCAGGGCGCGGTGGACATTGACGCAGAAGACGCACCAGTGATTGGGAACGCGCACGTCAATGTCAATGCGGTCGCCGTCCTGGCGTGCGTTCACTTTAACGTCGTGCTCGGAGATGTGGAAGCCTGTGGTTTCAACATGGACACCGACTTCCTTTTGATCGCCGGTGAAGACGTTCACGTTGCCGTCGTTGGTCTCGATGCGCACCTGGGCGCGGCCGGAAATCGGATAGGTTTTGTTCCAGTCATCGGCACGGGCGGGGGCGGCGCCCCAGGCGAAGGCCGCGGCCAGCAAGCCGCCGCCCAGAATTGCTCGCAAGAATGTGGTTTGTGCGTCCGTGGACATGCACGTCCTCCTCATTTGGTCTTCCTGAAGATGATACGGCAGGCGGGTCAAAAATGTTCCGCAGGCGAAAGGCGCGGTTTCCTGCGGCTGGGCAGTTGGAACACCCGCCGCGGGGTGCAAAGTGCGGTTCCATGGTTGACTAGCGGCGGCCTTTGCCGGCGGCGCGAACATGTTTTTTTGCCGCCGCGCCGGGCTTCGCGCGAAGAGCGGCGAGGAAATCTTCGACGGGAAGCGTGTTGAGGACGTCGGCTTTTTCGAGCCAACCGCGCCGCGCCATTTGCACACCATAACGTACGAAAGAGAGATTCGTGGTGCTGTGGGCGTCGGTGGAAATCACAACCTTGACGCCGCGCTCTTTCGCCATGCGCAGGTGCGTGTCCTTCAGGTCGAGGCGATCCGGGTAGGAGTTGCACTCCATAGCGACGTCGTGCTTCGATGCCGCGTCGAGGACTTTTTCCATGTCGTAGTCGAACGCATCGCGGCGGAGGAGAAGGCGCCCGGTGGGATGGGCGATGATCTGCGTGTACGGATTCTCGATGGCGGCAAGGATTCGCTCGGTCATCGCGGCGCGGTCCAGGTTCATGTAGGAATGAACCGAAGCGACCACCACATCGAGCTGGGCCAGGACTTCCTCGTCGAAGTCGAGCGCGCCGTCCTTGAGAATGTCCACCTCGGCTCCGGCAAGCACCCGGATGCCCAGGCCGCGTGAATCGGCGGCATGAATCTTTTTGATGTGCGCAAGCATGCGGCTTTCGTCAAGGCCGTTGGCGACCGTGACCGCTTTGCTGTGGTCAGTGAGCGCGATGTATTCGTGGCCCAGGGCGCGTGCGGCTTCGGCCATCTCTTCGATGGAGTTTTTGCCGTCGCTGGCGGTGGTGTGCATCTGCAGGTCGCCGCGGACGTCCCTGAGCGTAACCAATTTGGGGAGGCGGTGCGTTTCCGCGGCTTCGATTTCGCCGGTGTTCTCGCGCAATTCCGGGGGGATGTAATCGAGTTTCAGCTTGGCGTAGATTTCCTCTTCGGTCTTGCCGGCGACGCGGCGCTCGCCTTTGAGCGTGGCGAGAGCGTACTCGTTGAGCGTGAGGCCCATTTTGTTGGCGCGCCCGCGCAGAGCGACGTTGTGTTCCTTCGAACCGGTAAAGTACAGCAGCGCGGCGCCGAAGCTCTCTTTTTCGAGCAGGCGCACGTCCACCTGAAGCCCGTTTTCCAGCCGGAAGCTGACCTTGTTTTCCCCGTGGGCGAGGGTCTGCTCGATGCGGGGAAATTTCAGGATGTGCGCGGCCACCGCATCAATGGACTTCTGCGAGGTATGGCCCGACGCGAGGGTGACCAGCATGTCCAGGTCCCCGACGGTTTCTTTTCCGCGCCGCAGCGAGCCAGCGGGAGTCACCGACTCAACCGCCTTGCCGGCCTTTTCGATATAAGCGGCAAGCTTTTTTGCGGTCTCATCGGCCACATCCAAGTGGAACCGCCCGGAGGATTTCTTGAAGACTTCGACCGCTTTCAGGATGTTTTGTTCGCTTTTCTCGCCGAAGCCGGGGAGGTCGCGCAACTTGCCTTCGCGGGCAAGTTTCTCGACCTGCTCGACCGACGCCGCCTTGAAGGTGCTCCAGAGGAAGGCTACCTTCTTGGGGCCGAGCGACTGCAAGGTCAGGACGTCGAGGAGCGTGTGCGGGTACTTCTTCAGGAGCTTCTGGCGCAGCTTGTAGTCGCCGGTCTTCAGAATTTCGCGGATGTGCTCGGCGAGTCCTTCGCCGATGCCCGGCAATTCGGTAAGTTTGCCGGGCTCCGCGGCCAAGTCTTCGACGCGCCCGGGCAGGGAGGCGATCAATTCGGCGGCCTTTTCGTAGCTGCGGTAGCGGCCGATCATCGCGCCGTCAATTTCCAGGAGTTGCGCGGTCTCGCGCAGAACACGGGCGACTTCGCTGTTTTCCATGGCGGCAATTATAAGGCGGAAGGAGCGCGAAGCACAGCTCGGCAGAAGGGAAGCAGAGTCAAAAAAAGGACCGGAGAACTGCAGCGCAGAATCTCCGGCCCGGCTGGGTGGAAACTACTGAACTTTCGAAACGTTGGAAGCTTGCGGCCCCTTCTGACCCTCCACGATTTCAAACTCGACCGGGTCACCTTCCTGAAGAGTGCGATACCCATCGCCGACGATTGCGGTGTAGTGCACGAAAACGTCGGCGCCATCCTCACGGCCGATGAATCCATACCCCTTCGAGTTATTGAACCACTTCACTTTTCCTTGCACTTTCTTCTTACCTCCATAAGTAACGTCTGCCGCCTGCCGGAGTATCAGAGACAGAAAATCCGGCAAGCGCGCCGACAGTGGCGGGCAGTTTAACAAACTTAAAACGGCTGTCAAGGAAAAGGCCCGCATGGGGGGCCTACGCGCGCGTCGAAAAGCCGGGCCGCCGTCACTTCCCGCGGCGGCGGAATCGGAAGTAGAAGAGAATTCCGGCAACGGACTTGGCGTCGCAGAGCTTGCCGGAGCGCAACATTTTGTCCAATTCGCGGATGGAAAAGGATTTTGTCACGATGTGTTCATCTTCGTCGGGATTGGCGGCGCCGGGAGTGAGACCCTCCGCGGCGTAAACGGTCAGGCGCTCGTTGACAAAGCCCGGGGTGGCAAACAGTTCCAGGAGCTTTGTGAAGCGGTGCGCGGAATAGCCGGTCTCCTCCTCCAATTCACGGCGCGCGGCAGGGAGTGGCTTTTCTCCCGGCTCCACGCGTCCGGCGACAAGCTCCCAGAGGTGCTGCCCGGTGGCATGGCGATACTGATGCACGAGAAGGATTCGCCCGTCGGCGAGGACCGGAACGACCACCACCGAGCCGCTATGCACCACAAATTCGCGCGTCGCGGTCAGTCCGCCGGGCTCGGCCACGCGATCGCGCCGCACATCGAAAATGCGGTCGCGGTAGACAATCTGGCTCTTGAGAATGCGCGGCTTCGGTGAGGACGGCCTCTTCGCGGTCATTTTGCGGCAGGCTCCCGCGGATTTGTCTGCGGCGCGGCCCAGATGCGCTCGAGCTCGTAGTAGTGCTCCGGATACTGCGGCGTGTAGCGCAGAAACGCCGGGACCGGGTAGCGAATCCCGCCTTTGTGAGTTCCCTGGAGACCTTCCACGAGTTCTTCCATCTTTGAACCCGGCAGCGAGAAAGCCATCTCCGAGTCTTCGGTGTGCGCGAACACGCGGTCGCCATAGCAGGGAAGGATGACCTGATAATCGCCGGTGAGCATGGTGCGGATGACTTCGTCCGAGCAATCTATGCGCCCCGTAAAGCTGCTGGTGATGGCGCCGCCGCGCTTCCAGAGAGCGCCGGTCAGCAGACGCATCATCTGCGCGGCGTTCCCGTAAACGATGAGCGCGTCCGGAACGAATTCAGCGCGAGCAGCCGGAGCGACCAGCAGGTGCTTGTACGCGCCCTGCGGGAGACGGTGCGTAGCCTCCTCGGTTTTCGCGCCGGCCTCGAGCGTTTCCGTGTACATCCCACACGCGAGATGGCCCGAGGTGAAGTGCTTGGTGACGGGAGCCAGGCCGAAGGCTGTCTTGGTCAGGACACAATTGACATCTTCTTCGCCAACGGCGAGAGTCCAGCCGTAGCGCCGGGCCATGGCAATGGCCTGGCAGATGGCGATCTGAATCTTCATGTCTCGCAACGGACGCTTGGCTTTTTCGGGGACGGGTTCGTCCGGCCGCAGCAGCTTCACGGCCACGGGAAACGTAGCCGGCCGAACGTGGGTTTCGATTTCACGCGTGAAGGTCTTGCAATCCATGAGGGCCTCCTTCAGAAGATGCTGCGACTTGCTGCGCAGTCATCTTATGCCGGAAGCGCGTGAAAACAAATCGAGAAGGGGTTTCACGATCTCCGTGAATGCATTCCCGGGAGGTCACATCTAAGCGGAAATCAGCGATGGAGCGGTGCCTGAAGCGACACGGCTATTTAGACTTTACGATCGTCCAGTCTGTAAACGGCACGGCACGCCCACCGCGAATCACCGTGGGAACGACGTTGTGGAGGCCCTTATGGTCCGAGGACGAGTACGAGAGCTTGAGAGCGGGACCCAGGCCGATATCCAAATCATGAATGGACTCGATTCCCTGGATCAGTTTCTCACGCGTCAATTCGCGGCCGGCGTGTCTCAGCCCTTGCACCAGGACCATCGCGTCTACAAACCCCTCGAGGCTGACAAAGCTGGGTTCATTCCCCGGATGATATTTCTGCAAGTTGCGGCGATAGAGGGCGACCGTTTTTCGGTCGGTCAAGTAGTAGGGCGGAACCACCTGCGTAATCACCA
Source organism: Candidatus Acidiferrales bacterium (assembly GCA_035631855.1). Classification (GTDB taxonomy): domain Bacteria; phylum Acidobacteriota; class Terriglobia; order Acidiferrales; family UBA7541; genus DASQHY01. The sequence continues at coordinate 3,612 of DASQHY010000080.1, read as the reverse complement.
TGCCTTCGGCGTCGGCGCCCGCTTCGCGAAGCAGTTCATCCGTACCCACAAACGAAACCGTCAGGAAAAGCGGTTTCCACCCCTTCGCGTGCGACTTGGTAAGAATGGCAGCGACCGGGACGTACGGGCCGACCAACACAACGGCATCCGGATTGGTTCCGCGCACGGAATCAATAGCGACGTCTACTTGTGTGGTCTGTCGCGGGAATGACGCTTCGGCAACCGGCGTCGAGTCGTGTTTTTTCAATGCTGTTTTCACGCCCTCCAGCACGGCAGCGCCGAAGGCGTCCTGCGGGTAAATGACCGCAATTTTCCGGTAGCCCAGCGTATTCCAGAGGCCATCCACTTGTTCGCGGGTCTCGTCAAAATAGGAGGCGCGCACATTGAGAATGTAATGGCGCAGGGGAACGTACAGCGATTGCGCGCCGGTGAAGAGCCCTATGATCGGCACTTTCTTGGCCTCGGCCAGAGGGACATACTTCACCGCGGTAGGGGTACCGACAAAAAACCCCATCGCAAAGACCTTCTCTTCCATCAAGCCGTCGAAGCAGCCCTGAACTTTCTCCGGATCGTAGCTGTCGTCGTGGGAAATCAGCTTCAACTTGCGCCCGTGCACACCTCCCTCGTCATTGATCATTTGGAAGTAGGTGGAAGCTCCCAGTACGGTTTGCGTGCCGAGAAACTGCGAGGGCCCCTCGAGAGCGGAGCACGAACCAATGGCGACTTCCGAATCGGTCACGCCCTGGGCCTGCGCTCGAGCAACTCCCGCGCCCGCGATTCCCCAGCACAAGGCAAGCAGAGCGGCGCTTCGAAGGGTAGCCTGCGCGGACACGAAACCGCCGCACCCACAGAAAAACTGTTTCATTTTCATTTTCTCACCCCGTCGGTCGCAACTTCAACGAAGCGAACGATTCCATCCTATTTGGTGGGACCCAATAAATTGCGAACGGCTTCCCCTGAGATTACCGTGAACTTAACGCCCCAGCATTGTCGCGTCAATGAATTTTTGGCTGGATGGTTCCTCAGGGTACCTAGTTGAGAGCCTGGGGGTCGCCGGTTTCGTGCTCGCGAATCTGGTACCGAAGGAAATCGTGGATGGCGTCAAGAGCCGCAGGATCGGCCGCCTTGATGACCAACCGCGCCCCGGTCGGAGTTTCCTCGTAGGTGTATTGAATCTTCTCGCGAAGCCGCTTCATGGTGGTTGCGCCCGGCGGGAGGGTGTCGTGCACCATCATGGGAATTTGGAAGTCGCCCGCAGCAAAGGCGGCGGCGATGCGCTGGAAGTGCTTGCGGATTTGTTCGCGGCTGACGGTGTCTTGCGCGTCGTTGGCCTGCACCTGGATCACTCCGCCGTCGGGCTTGAGCAAGAAATGGTGCGTGGTCTTCGATTGCTCGAAGCCCATCGCGGCATTTCCGCGGCTTTCCAGGGTGGTCCCGGAACCGGAGTCATGGGAATGGTCTGGAGCCGCTTTCTTCGCCGCCATGTGCTGTTCGTGAAGCGGACAATCCTTCATGGATTCGTCCTTTGGTTTTTGGGAATGCTGTTGCGCGCGGGAATGGAGGGCGCCAAAAAGAATGGCAGCCGCAAGGGCCCCAAGTACGAGAGTCAGTCTTCGCATTGTGTTCCTTTCGTGAAGTCTTTGATTTCGGCAGCTTCGGAGTGGCCAGGGACGCTGTCCGAACTGGCCTTACCGGACGGCTACACGATTGCGCGCCTTCCCTCCATTGTAAGCTGGATTCTCCTTGCATATACTGACGCGGGGCAGGGTCAGGGGTAAGCCAGTGGGCAGCATGATCCAGACACTCATTGTGGACGATGAAAAGCCGGCGCGCGACGAACTCGCGTATCTGCTCAAGGCCTTCCCGGACATCAACCTGGTAGGACAGGGGCGGAACGGCGTCGAAGCCATCGCGCTGATCAAAGAACACACTCCGGACCTGGTGTTTCTCGACGTGCAGATGCCCGGGCTCAACGGGCTGGGCGTCATCAAGAAGCTGGTGGACCGCAAGCTGAAAGTGCCGCACATCATTTTTGCCACCGCCTACGACAACTACGCCGTGCACGCGTTCGAAGTGAACGCGGTGGACTACGTGCTGAAGCCGTTTGACAAGGGGCGCATCTCGAAAGCCATCCAGCGCGCCAAGAAAATGCTGGAGGCCAATTCCTCGCCGGCCGAGCGCCTGGAATCACTGGTCAGCCAGCTCGGCACGGCGGCCAAGGCTCCACAGCACGTAAAGCTGCTGGTGAAATCGCAGCAACGGCTGCTGCTGGTGGACTCCTCCGACGTGTTTTTTGCGTCCATCGCCGATGGATTGATCTCCGTGGTGGCCCGCGAGGCCGAAGGCTCCTCGAACTACCGCACCCTGGAAGAATTGCAGGCCGCGCTGGACTCGGACATTTTCTGGCGGCCGCACCGTTCGTACCTGGTGAACATCAACCACATCAAAGAAGTGGTGCCGTGGTTCAAGTCGAGTTACATGCTGAAAATGAACGACAAGAAAGCCACGGAGATCCCCGTCAGCCGTGCGCAGACCAAGCGGCTTCGGGAATTGTTCAAGCTGTAGTAGTGTGCCGTACCCAAGCCCGACGCTACATCTTTTCTCCCCGCTGTGCTAGCATCGTGCGTACACCTTTCAGATGGATTTTTCACTTAGCGACGACCAAAAGCTGATCCGGGACACTGTGCGCCAGTTCATGGAGGCGGAACTCCGCCCCAAGGCGCGCCAGTACGATCGCGAAGAAAAATTTCCTGCCGAGGAGATTCGCCGGCTGGGCGAACTGGGCTGCTGCGGGATGCTCGTTCCCGAAGAGTGGGGCGGCGCGGGCCTGGACATGATTTCTTACGTGTTGATGCTCGAGGAGGTGGCGCGTGTGGATGCGGCGACGGCCGTCACGCTGAGCGTGACCAACTCCGTCGCAGGGATGCCGCTGTGGATGCGCGGCAGCGACACGCAGAAGCGGCGTTACCTGCGGCGCCTGGCGAGCGGCGAATGGCTCGGCGCGTTCTGCCTCACCGAGCCGCAGGCAGGCTCGGATGCCGCTGGGATTCAGACGCGCGCGGTGCGTCACGGCAATATCTACAAGCTGAGTGGCACAAAGACGTGGGTCAGCAACGGCGGTGTGGCGGGACTTTATCTGGTGTTTGCCAAGAGCGATCCGAATGCCGGCGCGCGCGGGGTGACCGCGTTCCTGGTGGAGCCGGGGTTTCCCGGGTTCCGCGTGGCGCGCTACGAAGATAAGATGGGCCTGCGGGCTTCGCGCACGGCGGAAATTGTTCTGAACGACTGCGAAGTGCCCGCGGAGAATCGTCTGGGCGAAGAAGGGCAGGGCCTGAAAATTGCGCTTGAGGCGCTCGACGGAGGACGCGTGGGCGTGGCGGCGCAGGCGCTCGGCCTGGCGCAGGGCGCCATGGAAGAAGCCGCGCGTTACGCCAAGCAGCGCCGAGCGTTTGGCAAAAACATCAGCGAGTTTCAGGCCGTTCAGTGGATGATTGCCGACATGCAAACGGAAATCGAGGCCGCGCGCGGGCTAGTGTATTACGCGGCGTGGCTGCGCGAAAAGAAGCACCCGCGAGCAGGCGCGCACGCGGCGCGCGCCAAGCTCTATGCCAG
>DASQHY010000079.1:0-9630 GCA_035631855.1 Candidatus Acidiferrales bacterium | reverse complement strand
CGCGGCTTGAACTGGGCAGAAGGTTTCTACACCTGGAGCCAAATGGGTGCGGCGTCGCACTGACCGTGGAACGGCCCGGCGCCGCGCGCGAACAATTTCATTCCGAGACCGTGGTGGGCGCCGATGGCGCGGCAAGCCGCGTGGCGCGCTCGGCGGGCTGGCCCGACCAGGAAACCGTGCCGCTGCTGCAAGCGATCGTTGCGCTTCCGCACGATTATCCCGCGTACACCGTCCGCGTATGGTTCGTTCCAGCGGATACGCCGTACTTCTACTGGCTGATTCCGGAGTCGCCGGAACGCGGCGCTCTCGGTCTGATCGCAGAGGACGGTCAAAAGGCGCGAAGCTCCCTCGAACACTTCCTCGAAAAGCGCAAGTTTACGCCGCTGGCTTTCCAAGGGGCGCGGATTCCGGTGTACCGCCGCTGGGTGCCGGTGCGAAAGCAAGTGGGCCGCGGCGAAGTGTATCTTGTTGGGGACGCAGCCGCCCAGGTTAAGGTAACCACGGTGGGGGGAATCGTGACCGGCTTCCGCGGCGCGCTGGGCGTCGCCGAGGCGATCTTGAATGGAACCATGAGCCGGGAATTGGGCCGGTTGCGGCGCGAACTGGCCCTGCACTGGCTGATCCGCAAGTCCCTGCACCGCTTTCAACAGAGCGATTACAGCCGGATGGTGGATCTGCTCACCGCGGCGATGCGCCGCTCGCTCAGCGAGCACACGCGCGACGATGCCTTGCGCATCCTTTGGCGCATGGCCTTTCGCCAACCCAGCCTGCTCCTGCTTGGCCTGCGCGGGCTCATGATGAAGGGGACTTTTCCCCGCTCGGGCTAAGGAAGGAGAAAGTTTCCTTTGCGAATCACGGTCATTGGATGCGGGTATGTGGGATTGGTGACCGGGGCATGTCTTGCCGAAGCCGGGCACGAACTGATTTGCAATGACATCGATGCGGGCCGAATTGCCGCCCTGCAGGCAGGCCGCATTCCCATCTACGAACCGCATCTCGATGCGGTGATCGAGCGAGCCCGCAGCGCGCGCAGGCTGACCTTTGCGAGCAATGCCGGAGAAGCAATCCGCGCGGGCGAAGTCATATTCATTTGCGTCGGCACGCCACCGAGAGAAACCGGCGAAGCCGATCTTTCGGCCATTGACAACGTGGCGCGGCAAATCGCCACGGAAGCGCGGTCGTCCAAGCTGGTCATCGAGAAAAGCACCGTTCCCGCGCACACCGGTCAGCAGCTGAAACGCGCGCTCGCGGCGTATCACCGCAACGGCGGCGCGGCATTCCGAGTGGCCTCGAACCCGGAGTTTCTTCGCGAAGGCACAGCCGTCGAAGACTTCTTTCACCCCGACCGGATCGTTGTGGGTGTTGACGAGCCAGGAGTGGCCGAACAGCTCCAGGAAATCTACCGGCCGATCCTGGAGAGACGCTTTCGCTGCCCGGTGCATGAGGCGCCGTGCCCGCCCGCCGCGGCGCCGCAATGGGTGGTCACCACCATCAACAGCGCCGAACTGATCAAGCACGCTTCGAATTCATTTCTTGCGCTGAAAATTTCCTACGCCAACGTGCTGGCCGACCTGTGTGAAAAGCTCGGCGGGAACGTGGACGAGGTCACGCGCGCCATGGGAATGGACCCGCGGATCGGACCGCAATTCCTCCGGGCCGGCCTGGGCTTTGGCGGCTTTTGCCTGCCCAAAGACATCCAGGCGTTTATCCATCTGGCCGAAACGGTCGGCGTGGACTTCCGCATGCTGAAGGAGGTCGAGCGCGTGAACAAGCAGCGCGTGGACCGGCTGCTGGAGAAGGCAGGCAAGGCGCTGTGGGTCCTGAAAGGGAAAAAGATCGCCCTGCTGGGTCTGGCCTTCAAGGCCAATACCGACGACATCCGCTTTGCGCCGGCCATCGAAGTGCTGCGAAGGCTGGTCGCGGAAGGCGCAGAGGTCTGCGCTTGCGACCCGCAGGCCATCGAAAGGACTCGCGCGTTATTTCCTGACGTAAAATACGAACACGACCCCTATGAATGTGTGCGCGGAGCCGACGCGGTTCTGCTGGTCACCGAATGGCCCGAATTCTGCGCGCTCGATTGGCAGCGCGTCGCGCACCTGATGGCCCGCCCGCTGATCATTGACGGGCGCAACCTCCTCGATCCAGGAAAGATGCGCCAGCTCGGTTTTGGGTACGATTCCTTTGGCCGACCGGAATAAGACGAATCTCCCATAGCTTTGGACGGCGAGGCCTCGGGCACTTACTTTTCCAGCATCACTCCGTGTTACCGCGATTGACAGCAACACATGCTGCCCACATGATTACTTCTGTAAGCTCATTGTCCATATCGATTTTCGTTTAATAGTAGCTGCTTTATGTCCGCGCACTATTGTAATTACCGTGTGGAGGCACTTCCCGGCCAGTGCATCGAGACGGTGCGGCCGGTGAGAAGCATTGGTTTGCGGCGCCTTTGCAGACTCCTTGCCGCTACTGTTTCGCTGGCTCTTGTTTGCCTTTCAGGTCTAGCAGCGCAAACGCAGGAATCCAATAGCACCAAGCCTATCCCCGTGCTTACCGGGGGTTCCGGGTTCATCACCACATTCGATGGGGGAGATGCTCATCTGGGGCCGATTGTGGCACCGGTGTTGTTGGTTCCTTTCGGAGATCGGTGGCTGGTGGAGTCGCGGGCCACGTTTGAAACGGACCTGGCAAGGTTGCCGGGCAGCGATGCGTTTCGCGGAAAAGTGGCGAAGGAGATCGACTATCTTCAACTGAACTACATCGCCAGCCCGTTTCTGACCATTACCGCCGGCCGGTTTTTGACCCCGTTCGGCACGTTCAATGAGCGGCTGTACCCCGTCTGGATCCGAAATCTCCAGGCCGATCCGTTGATCCTGCCCATCGGGATCGGGCCAAGCAATGCCGGGACGGGCGGGATGGTTCGCGGCGGCTTTCCCGTTGGCCCAGAGGTCACCCTCAACTACGCGGCGTATTTCTCCGCGGCCAGCACGGTTGACCGGTTCAACTCCGATCGTTTCGCAGGGGGACGATTTGGGTTTTTCCTCCCCAGGGTGCGTCTGGAAATGGGGGCATCTTTCCAGCACCTTCTCCAGGGTGAACGCTCCAACGCTTTTGGGTTTCATTTTGTTTGGCAGCCACCACCGGTGCCGGTGGACGTGCGCGCGGAATATGCGCGGTTCAGCAGGGGCAGCGGTTACTGGATCGAATCTGCCTACCGCTTGGCGCAGTCCCGCGTGTGGCGAAATGCCTTGCGTCACACCCAGGTTGTGGGCCGCGTTCAGCAGTTCTTTGTGGGCGCTCAAGCGGACGATTCGCTGCCGGCCGTGAACACGACGCAGGTCGAAGGAGGCTTGAACTATTACTTCCTCGACGGCCTGCGAGCAACAGCAAGCTACGGCCGGCAATTCACCGCGGTGGAAAACAAGAACGTATGGACGGTGGGGATCACCTATCGGTTCGCGTTTCCTTTGGGGCCGGGAGGTGGAAAGTGAAGCCGAAGTGGTTCATCGTTATTGGTCTTTGGCTCGCGATGGCCCTCGCCACATGGGCGGCCGGACAGGAGCGATTGAATGGGCATCATTCCACCTCCGGCAGCAATGCGGCCCCCGCAGCGTCCAGTTCCCGGCCAGGACTTCGAGGTGACGCCAGAACGCGCCTGGAAGGACAGAAGAGGTTTGAAGCCAATTGCGGACGGTGTCACATGTCGCCGCGCAAGTTTCCCCCGCGAATGATGGCAACAATCATCCGTCATATGAGAGTTCGGGCGACCCTGACGGACGAGGATATGCATCTCATTCTGGAATTCATGACCGAATAGCCATGCACATACTTCGAGAAGATAAAAACGATGTGTTGCGCGCAAGCAGATTGCTGGGAATCAATGCCGTGGTTCTCTGGTTCCTGGCAGGCGGAGTTCCGGCTCAGCAGCAAGCCCGGCTGGTGGAAGTGACGGCCGGCCACGACAGCCGTTTCCGGGTTGCGGGCCAGGCGAAGCCCGTGATCACCGTCAAGTCAGGCGAGGAAATTCGTTTGCGCATTACCGCGGTCAAGGCGAAGTCCAAGAACAAAGACGGCTCGATACACAGTTTTACGCTGCTCCGTTCCAAGGACCGGTCGCCGGTTCCCGACTGGGACCTGATGCTGAAGCCGGTAACACAAGAATTTACGATGACGGCTCCGGAGGAGCCCGGAGAGTACGAGGTGGTTTGTACGGTGATCTGCAGCGCAGACCATCCGCAGATGAGCTTGAAGTTTATTGTGGAACCCCGGGGCGGGTGATTCCTGAATCCAGGATTTCGGAGGAAAGGAACGAAAAATGTCGCTCGTCAAAAAAGGAATTCTTTGTTCCTTCAGCTTGACCTTGCTGGCCGCACTCGGCCCGGCGATTTACGGCTCCGGGGATGAGGTGTTCAAAGGGGAAATCGCCGATTCGCAATGCGCGATGAACGTCCACTCGCTCGACCAATCGCACAAGGAAATGCTGAAGGTGAAGTCTGTGGGGACCACGGACGCCGATTGCACGTGGTATTGCGTGAAACAGCTCGGCGGGCGGTTCGTTCTGCAGGTCAAGAGCAAAGTTTACAAGCTGGACATTCAAGCGCTAGGCCGGGAGTTTGCGGCACGCAAGGTGAAGATCACCGGAACCCTGGACACGAAAACCAACACCATCCACGTTCACCACATTGAACTGCTCCCCGAGGCCGGACAGGCTCCGGCTCCGGCTCCCGCTCCGCCTTCGGCTCCCCCTCCGGCGAATTGAAGGCAGCTTCGCAGCCCGCTACGTGGAGCTGCTCTTTGGGGATTGCCGCTCGTAGGGAACGCGCTCGAGCAGCGCGACTCCGGCCAAACCTGCGGCTCCGACAGCGAGCGCGAGCACCCCGGCCGCGCGCGGCCCAAGCCGGCTGGCGAGCAGCCCCAGCAAACCAAAGACGAATCCAAGGGCATACACGGCCAGCACGGCGTTGCGCTGGCCCAGGCCGAGGTTGGCGAGGCGATGCGCTGTGTGATCTTTTCCCGGCGAGGTGAAGGGCAGCAAGCCGCGCCGCCCTCGGGAAATCGAAATCAGCGTGGTGTCGAAGATGGGCACGCCCAGCAACAGCAGGGGAACAATCCAAGCCACGGGCGAAGGCTCGCCCGGAAGGCGCAACTTCAAGCCCAGCGCGGCCATCAAGAAACCCAGAAACATCGCGCCGCCGTCGCCCATAAAAATCTTGGCCGGGTTGAAATTCCATCGCAGGAATCCAATGGCGCTGCCAAGCACTGCGGCTGCCAAAACGCTCACCAGACGCTGCCCGGCCGTGCCCGCCAGAATCGCAAAGAACAGCGATGCAACCCCCGCGGTACCCGCGCAAAGACCGTCCATGTGATCCAGGATGCTGAACGCAGCAGTGATGCCGACAACCCAGAACACTGTGAGGACGGTGTCGAAGACCACTCCGGCCCGTCCAGCGAGCACGACGTCGAACACGTGCGCGCGTACGCCGGTGGCCAGCAAAATGACCCCGGCCAAAGGCATCGCGCCGAAAAGCTTGATCTGGTGATGCAACAGTCCGCGGTCGTCGAGGAAGCCCACCACGGCAACCAGCGTGGCTCCGGCCAGGATGCCCATGGTTTGCGCCCGCGCGGCGCCGCCGAGGGTCAGCAATACCGCAAGCAAAAATCCGGCGTAAATTGCCAGGCCACCTAGCAGGGGAATCGGCTTGAGGTGAACCTTGCGCGGGCCAGGAAGATCCACCATGCCCACTCTCAAGGCCAGCGCGCGGACCGGGACGGTGAGCAACAAAGAAGCGGCGAGCGCGATGCAGAAAGTCACGAGACCGGGAGAGAGCGTGGTCATCACGTCAGCGTTCAGGCGCCAAAGCCGGAGGCGGCACGGCTATCGCTCCGTCAGCAGGTGTGCAAACACCTGCTTGACTTGCGCGGGCTCCTTGGTTTTGTAATACCACTCCACGGTCCGGCGCAGCCCCTCGCGGAAGGGCACCTCGGGCCGCCAGCCGAGGAGTCTCTTCGCGAGCCCGTTGTCCGCGACGCGGTTGAGCGGTCCGGTGGGCATGTCCGGGCGGAGCTTGATTTCCGCATGGTGACCTGTGAATTCCAGGACCATGCGCACGGCGTCCATCACGCGGATGCGCTCCATCGTGCCCAGGTTGACGGCCGTCCCATCGTCAATTTTCTCGCCGGCGAGAATCGTCCCCCGAACGATATCGTCAATATAGGTCCAGTTGCGAATCTGCGTGCCGTCGCCCCAGACCTCGAAGGGATTCTTGCGCAAAAACGCGCGCGCGATCATGGCGATGACCGCGTGATTTTCCACGCCGCGCGGGCCATACACGGTGAAGTAGCGGCAAGACGCCGCTTTCAGTCCGTGCTCTTTGTAGTACGCCTGCAGCGTGAATTCGCCCATCAATTTCGCCCAGCCGTACATGTTGTCGGCATCGTTGGGCCCCTTGGTAAGGTCCTCGGTGAGGTAGACCTCTTTCTTCACGTCGGACTGAAGAAAATTGGGGTACACGCAGCCCGAGGAAGCGAAGACAACTTTCTTGACCTTGGCCTTGAGGGCTTCGGAAAAGATCAAGCCATCGAGAAAGAAATTGGAGGCCGGCCCGGCCTGATGCAAATCCACATAGCCGCGCCCGCCATGGTCGGCGGCGAGATGAAACACCGTGTCCACACCCTGCATGGCCGCGCGCGCCACTCCCGGCTCGCGCAGATCGGCTTGCCGGAATTCCACGCGTCCGGCGGCGAGATGCTCGCTGATATTTTCCAGGCGCCCGCTCGTCAAGTCATCCACGATGCGCACGCACGCGCCGCGCGCGAGGAGTTCGTCGGTCAGCGTCGAGCCGATGAACGACGAGCCGCCTGTCACCAGGACGCGCCGGCCGGTCCAAAAAGTCTCCGCAGGACTCACGATGGGCCCGCCTCTTCGAGAACGTTCAAAAAATTTTGCAAGTGCAAAACTCTATCATATTCGGGAGCGGCAGCCCGAGCGCGTTCGCCCATGTGCCTAGTTTGATTCGGGTCGCCGGCGAGCGCGCGCATGGCGCGGACAATCGCCGCAGGATCGCCGGGGTCAGCAACCAGGCCGCAGCCGTGCCGCAGCGCGATGCGAGCCACGTCGCTCTCTTGGGGTGTGACCGCCAGCACGGGACGCCCGGCCGCCAGAACCCCATAGAGCTTGCTGGGCACGACTACTCCTTCCAATCCCCGGATCACCGTGATGACGTGGGCATCGGCGGCTGCCAAAACGGAAGGGATCTTGGCTGGCGGGAAGAATGGGAGCATGCGAACGTTCTTGGTCCCCTCGGCGAGCGCCTGAACTTGTCCGCGCTGGGCGCCGTCGCCGACGAAAACCAGGCCGATGCCCTCAGCTTCCACCTCTCGCGCAGCGCGAACCAGGGCCTCCCAAGCCCCGGAGAAACCGAGATTCCCCGCATGCACCAGCACGAAGCGAAACCCGTTTCGAATCGCGGCAACCACGTCGGCGTCGGGCGAGGGCAGCGGCGCGGAGGGGTTCTCCACTCCATCGCGGACAATGGCAATGCGGGCGGCATTGACGCCTTTGCGGATAAGGGCATCGCGCATGTCTTCGCCGAGTACGATCACGCGCCGCGCTCGGCGGAGCGCCCAGCGGTGCAGCCGCTCCCAGAATCGCGCCAGCGCTCCCGGAGGAATCAGCTTGCCCGCCACGGCCATGTCGGGATACATGTCGCGAATGTTGTAGAAAAACGGCCGGCGCTTTAACAGGGCAATGAATGCCGCCACAATTCCTTCGAAGGGAGGATCGGTCATGCCGAGCACGATGTCGGTCTTGATGAACAACGCGCGGACAACGGAGAGCGCGACGTAGGTGAGGTAGTTGACCACCCGCTGTCTCATCCGCGTGCGCGCATAAGCCGTCGAGCCCACGCGCAAGATGGTGATGCGGCCCAGGGTTTCGCGCCGGAACAAATACCAGGGATGGCGCTCGGTGGGATCGTAGGAAGGCCTCCCGCAAAGCACGGTAACGTCGTGCCTGGTGGCAAGCGCCTCCGCGACAATCGCCGCCATCTTTGCCGTGGCAGACGTATCCGGCGGGTAATAGAGATTGAGGAGGAGGATGCGCACTCTGCGCAAATTGTACAGGCGGAATGGCAGAGAAGAAACTTCCACTGCTTTCCGGGTGTGGCTCAAGAGGAATCCCTTGAGGAATCATGCGGAGGCGGGCTTTGTGATCAGGAAATCGCCGAGCACCAGCACGTCCATCTGGGTGCGGAGAAAACAGTCCACGGCTTCCTCGGGGCGGCAGACGATGGGCTCGTTGTCGTTGAACGAGGTGTTCAGGACGACGGGCACACCGGTGAGGTTGCCAAACTCGCGGATGAGGCGCCAGTAGCGCGGATTGTTCTCGCGGTTTACGGTTTGGAGCCTCCCGGTTCCATCCACATGAGTGGGAGCGGGAATCGCGGCGCGTTTTTCCGGGCGAACAGCGTAGGCCAGGGTCATGAACGGTGACGGGTAGGACTTCTCGAAATACTCGCCGGTGGACTCCTCCAGAATCGAAGGCGCGAAGGGACGGAAAATCTCGCGGTGTTTGATGCGCCGATTGAGGATTTCCTTCATTTCGGCGCGGCGGGGATCCACCACGATGCTGCGGTTGCCCAGCGCACGCGGTCCCCATTCGGCGCGTCCCTGAAACCAACCGAGGATTTTTCCATCGGCAATCTGTTTTGCGGCGGTCCGGGCAAGCTCTTCCTCAGGGAGCTCGCACACGGCAAAGCCGGAACGCCGGATATTCCTCCCCTCGATGGCGGCACGGATTTCTTCGCGCGAATAACGCGGGCCCCAGTAAGCGTGGTCCATAACGAACGAGCGCGGCTGCCCAAGAACCTGGTGATGAACGTAGAAGGCTGCGCCGACCGACAGCCCGCCATCGCCGGCGGCGGGCTGCACGTACACTTGCTCGAAGGGCGTGGCGTCGAAGATTTTTCCGTTGGCGACGCAATTAAATGCCACGCCGCCCGCCAGACACACGGCCCGCTCGCCGGTGCGCGCGTGCAGGGCCCGGAGCATGGCGAAGAGAACTTCTTCGAGGCGAGCCTGCTGCGTGGCGGCGATGTCGCGATGCCGCTGTTCGAGAGGCTCACCTGGTCGGCGCACCGGGCCGAGCCGCGCGGCCATCTCCCCGGAAAAAAGGCTTCCCAGCTCGGGTGTTTTCCTGGAATCACTCCAGGTCATTTCCGGGCCGTTGCGATGATGGGTGAAGAATTCGAGGCCGAGCCGGAAGCCGCTGCCATTTTGCTTGCTTTGCACCATCTCGCGAAAGGCGTCCAGGAAGGCGGGCTGGCCGTAGGCGGCCAGTCCCATGACTTTGTATTCGTCTCCATACCTCCGGAACCCAAGATACTGAGTGACCGCGGTGTAATAGAGTCCGAGCGAATGAGGAAACGCGATGGCCCCGAGGATGTCCATGCGGTTTCCCCGGCCGCTCGCCCACATGGTGCTGGCGAAATCGCCCAGGCCGTCGGCAGAGAGCACGGCAGCGCGGTCAAACGGCGAAACAAAAAAAGCACTGGCCAGATGCGCGCGATGGTGTTCGACGCGATGGAAGCGCGCACGAATGCTCTTCGGGTCGGCATCGAAGGCCTGCGCGAG
>DASQHY010000078.1:0-7655 GCA_035631855.1 Candidatus Acidiferrales bacterium | reverse complement strand
AACAGCCAGTTAAACAGCGCCGTCCGCGCCCCGCCAACGTGTAGGTATCCCGTCGGCGAAGGCGCAAAGCGGACACGCGGCTTGCTGCACGCGGGTGAGTCTGTCTCTGGATGACTCATACTCTCGGTGTGCCGGCCCAAGGGATTCAAAACGGTCCAGTCTATCTGAAGCGGGAGGGGAACATCAAATGACCACAGCGCGCCATGGCCTGGCACCCATGTTTCCTGGTAGGTACTCCGGTACCCTTGACCCTTGAAAAAACCGTGGTCTATAGTGCCAACGGCCAATCTCTTCATCACTTTGCGGCATGTGGGCCGAATTGTGGCTTGCGTGCGCGGAGCGAAACTGGGCCTGCACGAAGATGACTGAGAGTTCAACGAAACGCGTACGTGGGTGTGTCCGCACACGCGGTCGTAGCGTGCGTCCAGCGTTTCATGTCTTGGGGCGCGAGGCGTGCTGAATTACGAAGCCATCATCGGTCTGGGCCTGCTGGTGTCGGCGACGCTGATCGCGTCGTTTTTCGTTTACATCTATACCCTGAAGCGGCAGACCTACCTCCTCCTCTGGACCACGGCGTGGAGCCTGGTGGCTCTGCACTATCTCAGCCCCGCGCTCCTTCCCTTGATCGGCGAAGTCCCCTGGCAGTCCGCGCTCAATCAGTGGCTGATTTCGTGCGCTGCGCTTCTGTTTTTTTGGGCTACACAGCTTTACGTGCAGGCCAAACCTTGGGTGGTACGGATTGCGGCGGCGGCGGTCATACTCCTGGCCTGGTCCATTGTTCACCAGATGCGCTGGGTTCCCTGGGGATCCTCTTTCGGCACGGGCATCGTCTTCGCCGCCTGCGCCGGAGTCTTCTGGCTGGAAAGCCGCAAGCAGGAAACCATCGCGGATTTGCTGCTGGCCGCATCGTTTGGCGTCTGGGGCGTCCTGCTGCTGGCCAAGGGACTCTTGGAGCGTTCCGCTTCGCCGCTTCTTCCCGAACTCCGGCTCTTTCCCATCGTACCCATGCTGTTCATCGCCATGCTCATGGTCATGGCCCTCTACGAAGAGGAGAAACGCCGCGTCGAGCGGAACATGCTGGCGCTCTCCAACCTCAATTTGGCGACCTCCAGCTTTGTGGGTGGCGAAATTCAGCGGATGCTTTCCCAGGCCCTGGACCGCGTTCTCGGAGTCGTGCGGATTCCCGCGGGTGCGCTGTTCTTGCACCACGGCGACCCGGCAGGTCCGACCTCTGTCGTCGCTGCGGGACTGAGCGACGATTTCTGCACGGCTTCGCAGGAAGAGGGTCTCGACGACCGCCTCGTCAATTTGGTGGCACGCCTGGGGGGGTTGGTCGTGTTCCGCGATTTGGCGCGCGACTCTGCTTGGGCGGCCCTCGAGAAGGAAGAGGCCTTCCGGCGCTTCCGGCAACTCGCGGTCGCTCAGAGCTTGCGCACCGTGGTGGGGATTAGCCTGCAGGCCAAGGAACACGCCTTTGGCGTGCTGCTCCTGGGAACTCCCGACAGCCGGCGCTTTACTCCTGCGGAGTTGCGCCTCTTGCTCGCTCTCGGCCACCAGATCGGCATGGCCGTGGAGAACAGTTACCTGATCCAGCAGACCGCACGCCGTTCCGAAGAGTTGCACGTGCTGAACGAGATCGGGCGAGCCCTCAGCTCCACGCTGAACATGGATGCGCTGTTCGGCAAAATCTGGGAAGAAATGAAGCGGCTCTTTGACGTGGACAATTTTTATGTGTCCTGGCACGACACGATTCGCGATGAAATCCAATTTGAACTGGAAGTGGGCGAAGGCATACGCCTGCCCAAGCGGTCCCGGCCGGTCGGGAATCACTTGACGGAATATCTGATGCGCACGCGCCAGCCGCTGCTGATCCGCGAGAATCTCCCTGCCGAAGTCCACCGCCTCGGGGTCGAGCCGATTCAAAGCATGGGATGCTTCTGCGGAGTGCCGCTGGTGCTGCATGACCGCGCCATCGGAGTGATGGCCGCGCACAGTTTGCAGGAGCGCGCCTTTGACGAGGGCCATCTCGAGTTGATGCGCGTGCTGGCCAGTGAAGCCAGCATCGCCATTGAAAATGCGCGCCTGTTCCAGGAAGAGCAGACACGCGCCCGCCACCTGACCCTTTTGAACAATATCTCCCGCCACGCGATCAGCACGCTCAATCCCGACGAGATGCTCTCGAAAATCGCAGAAGAACTGGAGGAGGGTCTGCGCTACGATCACATCGGTATCGCGCTGCTCGAGTATTCCACGCGCGAGATCGTGGTACAGGCCGAAGGTGGCCGGCGGCGCGAAGCGCTCGGAAAACGATTGGCGCTGGGGGCGGGGCTGGTGGGCCAGGTGTCGCGGACCGGAAAACTATCGGTCCACGGCCAGTTGCGCCCGGGCGACGAGGCCACTCGGCCGGTGTTGGCCGATTCCATGTCCGCGGCCGCACTCCCCATCTTCTACGCCGAGCAGCTTCACGGCGTTCTGTACGTCGAGAACCGCGAGCCATGCGAGTTTTCCGAAGAAGAGACGCTGCTGCTGCGCACCCTCGCCGATTTGATCGCTGGCGCGCTTCACAACGCCCTGACGTTCCAGAAGGCTCAGGAGCAGGCCATTACCGATGGCCTGACCGGCGTCAAGACGCACCGCTTCTTTATGGAGGCGCTCTCCTCGGAATGGAAGCGCTCCACGCGCGCTGGGCGCTCCTTCTCGCTGGTGCTGATGGACCTGGACCGCTTCAAGTTCGTCAACGATTTCTACGGCCACCTCGAAGGCGACTTGGTGCTCCAGCGTGTCGGACACATTCTCGAGCAGAACTGCCGCCGCTCCGACGTCGTCGCCCGTTACGGGGGCGACGAGTTTGTCATCCTGATGCCCGAAACCAATATCGAACATGCCCGGCAGTTGGCCTCCAAGCTCCGCGCCTGGGTTTCCTCGGACCCGCTGCTTCGCGAGAAGAGCATCACCGCTAGCTTTGGAATTGCCAGCTACCCCTTGCATGGATCCACGCCGCAGGAGTTGATCCAGGTGGCCGACGCCTCCATGTATCTCTCCAAGCATCAAGGCGGCAACGCGGTTTCCACCGCGGATCACTACGATCCCAACGAAGCCAAGAAGTGGAAGCGCGACGTCTTGGAGGCCTATCTCGGAGTTACGCTCAAACGTCTGTTTTCCACCGGGCCGGAAGCCTTCGCAGAGATTTACCAACGCTTGGAGCAGTTTACGCAGTCGCTTGCCGCCAGCGAAACCTCCCAGACGCCGACCGATAAACCGGAACGCACCGTCGGGGCCGCGCCGGCTACGGGCACAGGCGAAGGCATGCAGGCGTTGCCGCAAGCGGTCCTGGATACCGTTACCTCGCTGGCGTTTGCCATCGACGCCAAGGACCACTACACCCAGGGCCATTCCCAGAAAGTGTCCGCCTATGCCGCGCTGATTGCCGAGGCCCTCGGAATGAACGATGCGGAAGTGGAGGAGATTCGCCTGGCAGGAGTGCTGCACGACATCGGCAAGGTCGGCATTCCCGAAGGGATTCTGAACAAGAGCGGCCCGCTGAACCCGGAGGAGTGGGAGACCATGAAATCCCACGTCCATTTCGGCGCCAAGATTCTCGAGCCCCTTCGCGCCATCTCGCGCATCGCCCAGATGGTCAGGCACCACCACGAATTCTTCGACGGCTCCGGTTATCCGGACGCCCTCAACGGCCCACAGATTCCCCTCGGCGCGCGCATCATCGCCATCGCCGACGCCTACGACACCATCACCTCCGACCGCACCTACAAGAAAGCGCGCAGTGCCGCGGAGGCTCTTGCGGAGCTGGAACGCTGCGCCAACGCCCAGTTTGACGGCGATCTTGTCTCTGTCTTTGTAAAGACTCTCCGCCAGCTAGCCAATCCCATCGTGGAAAATGCCTCCGCTTCCACTCAGGTTCGCGGCGCCGACGATTAGAGGATCTCCCGCCCATCCGATTCATCCCGCTCCTTCCGGAATCCGGCGGAACCCCAACAGCCGCGTTGTCGGATTGGTGGCGCGCGGGAGGGGCAATCCGGCGGCCCGCGCGCCCGGGAGCTATACTGGACTTTTTAGCCAAGGGAGTGTGGATGAGCGCGGGCAAGATCGGGATTCTTGTTTTGGATGACGAGGCCTCGGGCCACGGAGTGCTCCGCCAGATGCTGGACTCCGAGGGATGGAGGGTGCGGGTTGTCCCTGACTCGGGTCTGCTGCTGACCGAGCTCAGGTCCGCCGAATGGAGTCTGGTGATTGTCAATGTGGCGTTGACCGGTCCGGACACGGCGGCCTTCCACGTTTTGCGGGAGTTGGCGCTGGTGCCTGCGAACGAAGGCGCCCGCGTGCGCGTGCTCTTCCTGGTGCCGGAATTTGACCGCGAGCGGCAAACCGTCCTGGAGAATGCGCGCTTGCCGTACGTCCTTCGCCCCTTCAACCTCCAGGACTTCCTCGAAAAAGTAAGCGACCTCTTGCTCGAGATCCATGCCATCGAAAACCCCATTCGCCAGGTGCGCTACGACTTTAAGGGGCGCGACCGCAAACGCAAGCAGGCCAAAGCTGCCCGCGAAACCTCGATGTTTGCTGCTCGCGGCGACTATACGATGACCGAAGAGGAACTCGCCGAGTACGAGAAGCAGGAGCAAGAGGAAATTAAGAAGCGCCCGTTGAAGAAGAAGTTCGATCTCGGCCAGCCCTAGAACGATCCCATCCCCTGACCTTCGTTTCCCATGCCGCATCCTGAAAAAGGCGTGCAAGAAATTCCGCCCGCCCCGTTCAAAGCGCAAAGGCCCTCACCGGGCCTGACGGAAGTATCAGGAGGAAGGTCATGGAGCGATTCACGATATCGTCTGCATTTGCCGGAGCGGTGTTGGGGCTCAGCTCGCTGTGTCTGGCGTCCGCGTGGACACCGGGGGGCGCCCCGGGATCTGCCGGGGCGCCGGGAAGGGCCGGAGGCTGGAGGCTGGGCGAGCCGGCGCGCTATGAGAACCTGACCATTTTCCCCGTGCTCAGCGGCGAATCCGCGCGCACCGCGGGCTTCGTCACGCTGGACGAAGCGCTGAGCTCGGGCGAAGCCGTCATCAGCGAGCAGGGCGGCGAAGGACTCCATCGCACGCGCGATGGCCGTCCCGTGCCGATGCCTGAGTACCAGAGCGGCGCCTCGGTGAACCAGTTGGTGCTGATCAACCGCGGCAAGCGGCCGCTCGTGCTGCTCGCCGGCGAACTCGTCAGCGGCGGCAAGCAGGACCGCATCATCGCCAAGGACCGCATCGTAGGTCCCGGCGAGCGTCCGCTGCCGCTGGACGTCTTCTGCGTGGAGCACGGCCGCTGGTCGTCGGGAACGCAGTTCGCCGCGGCCAAGATCATGGTGCATCCCAGCGTCCGCGAGAAGGCCGCGGTAGACCAGAAGCAGGAGCAAGTCTGGGACGCGGTGCGTTCCGGCACGACTGCGCAGTCCGAATCAGGCATCGCCGGAGCTGCCCCGCCGGCGCTTTCCATGCGGCGCATCGAGGGAGCGATGGCTTCTGAGGCGCCGACGCAGTCTTATGCCAAAGTGTATAACTCGCGCGCCGTCGGCGTTCCGATTGACACCTTCGTCGAGGAGATACAGAAGCGCTTCGAGCGCGCCACTGCGAACCTAAAGGGCGAGCGCGTCGTCGGCGTCGTCGTTGCGTACGGCGGAGAAGTCGCGTGGAGCGACATCTTCGCTTCGCCGGAGCTGTTCGACCATTACTGGACGAAGCTGCTGCGGAGTTACGCCATCGAAGCGCTGGCGCGTCCGCAGACGAAGGAAGAGGCTTCGCTCGACGACGCGCGGGAATTTTTGCGTCCGCTGGCGGGCCAGGAACGCACCGAAAGCGTTCCGGGCGTGTACCGCTGGCGCGAAGTGACTTCCGGACGCTACGCCGAAATCGAACTCGAAGCGCTCCAGCCGGCGCAGTTGACGCTGCACCGTCTGATGATTCACCGCACCAGCTAACGGCTCGCTCGAATGCGATGAGAGAGGACAGCCCTGGAGGTCTGTCCTACTCGTCATTCTTTCGCGAAGCGGCGGACGCGGCTGGTGTCCTTCGTGGACGCGAGAAGCTCGGCGACGGTGCGCCGCAGCACCGGATGGCGAAACTCCGGAGCGAGTTCCGCGAGCGGCACCAGAACGAAGCGGCGCTCGGCCAGACGCGGATGCGGAATTTCCAGCTCCGGCGTGTGCAGGACCGCGTCGCCGTAAAAAAGAATGTCCATGTCCAGCAGGCGCGGCCCGCGAGGAATCAGCTTCAGGCTGCCGAGCGCGAGCTCGATCTTGCGGAGTTCGCCAAGAAGCGCGAGCGGCGGGAGAAGCGTTTCGGCTTCCACCACGTTGTTGAGAAACCAGCCCTGCGTGAAAAAATCCACGGGCTCGGTTTCGTAGAGCGGCGACTGCCGCAGGACGCGTACGCCGGCAGCGTCGAGCGCCGCGATGGCGGCGGCGATCTTCGCGGCGCGGTCGCCCAGGTTGGAGCCCAGCGATAAGTAGATGCGTGTGCCCATAGTTTGAACGAAGTCTTACCATATTATTGCTCCGGGCACAGCGTGGCCCGTGACTGGTGCTCCGTGCACGTAAAGGATCGCCGACTTGTGGCCCGTGTTCCGTGCCCCGTGAGAACACCGGGCCCGGACCGACATTTTCCCGCCGGGTACCTATGACCCGGAGCCCGCCCCCCTCCCCCCTATGTTTTTTGTAAGAGTATGATTCTACAGGTACTTTAAGTCCTTTGTTTTTGTAAGAGCGGATTCTAAAGGAGTTACAGGGGCATTTTTCGTAAGAGCGGATTCTAAAGGACTTACAGCCGAGAATTACACTGTTCTTTAGTTTACTCAGTGTGTAATCCATGGTGCGCTGCGGCGACAGGAGACCCAAGAGCGCCGAGTGGAGACAGCACGGCCGTTCGGGTCGTTCAGGGTGAAGAATTGGGGAGGGCATGGGGGGCTTTCGGTGGTTGGTAGGAGAGGGATCCTTCGGCTCCCTTTGGTCGCTCAGGACGACCATCCCTGGTCGGATGGTCGGTTTTCAGTAGCGGCTCTCAGTGGCATCGTCCATTTTCCGCCCATAAGTATAGCATAACTCATGTGGTAAATCAATAGAAAGTTAAATTTAATGGAATGAAGGGGTTAGCGGAGTGATCCTTCGGCTCACAAGGCTCGCTCAGGACGAATATGCTGATCGGATATTCGATTAACTCCCCGAGAATGAGCAGTTTGGAGAGAGGCAAGGCGAATGCAGAGGTGTCGAGAAAAAGGCCTGGACGATGATGAAGTCCCAGAGGATGAGTGCAAATGAGATGGTTTCGAAAATGATAGGCAAAGCAAGAAGGTGAAACGCAGAGTACGCAGAGAACAAAGCGCGGCACTGGTGTTTCGCCGGAGGAGGGAATAGAATCGGCGGCATCAACTGGAAAAGTCATTGAGGGGTAATGTGGGATGGCGAAGCGGCCAAAGGCGGAAAAGCCCGCAGCGAAGGCCCGCAAGAGACCTATCGAGCAGTACGATCATAGAGACAAGAAGCGAGTGAACAATCCGCCGGTTGGCCTCGTGACGCCGCAGACGGACCCGCCCGCGCCGTCGAAGAAAATCTACGATTACGATCCGCATCTTGATCCGCAGCTTGTCTGGGCAGGAAAGAAAGAACA
>DASQHY010000077.1:0-27075 GCA_035631855.1 Candidatus Acidiferrales bacterium | reverse complement strand
CACTTTTTCCTTTGGCAGGTACACAACCACGTCTCCACGCGTATGTCCTTTGCCCAGGAAATAGACGTGGATGTCGCGATCGGGCTTGTGCAGGATCAGGCTGCGGTCGAAAGTAATCGTCGGCAGAACAATCTGAATCTGCTTGAGTTCCTCCAAATAAGCCTTCTGACTTGCGAGCGTCTTCGGAAGGTCGGCCTTCTGTTGCTCCGTCAGGGGCTTGCCGTCGGGTCCGTTTCCGGTTGCGATCGCCTGCTCTAATTGCTTGATGGCTTCGGGAACATCCTTGGTAAGCGACTCCTGCACGCTGGGAATACCCTTGTGAATCATGTCGTCACGGGTATCGTGCTGCGCCAGGTATTCTACGTTCGGACCAAACGCGCTCACGTAAGACTGGTTGCCCTGCACATGGTCCGGGTGCCAGTGGGTGTCCACGACATACCGGACGGGCTTGTTGGTCACCTTCTTGATTTCCGCGATGAGGTCGCGTGCCCAACTCGGGCGCAGGTGCGTATCCACCACAAGGACATCGTCCTTATTGACGATGAAAGCGCCGTTGGAATAGACGCCCGCCTTTCCAATCGCCGCATAGACGCCGTCGGCCACCTTGATGATGTCAAACGATTGCGCCCGGGCGATTCCAACAAAGCACGCCAGTGCCAGGCACAGCACAAAGATCATCACAATTCCGCGCCGCATCGCATCCCTCCTGCCGTTGTGAATTTCCGGGCCACTCCTACAGAGACTTATCGAGTTACCACCGAAGGCCCTGCAGACTACCATACGCAGCCTGCAGTTCGCCACACGTGGGTCTACGAACTGGCTCGGAAGTTTTCTGCCGCATTAACCTCCTTTGCCACTCACGCCTCGTATGCCATACAATCTCCCGCACTCTCTCGGAGCCAAGCAAAGGAGCGTCCACGATGAAGCTTGAGGGCCGCGTCACACTGATTACGGGAGCGGGTTCAGGAATCGGCCGCGCTATTGCCTTGCGGTTCGCTGCCGAAGGCGCGCGAGTCATCGTGAACGACCTCAACGTTGAATCCGCCCAGAAGACCGTCTCGGAAATGGGAGCCACAAAGGAAAAAGCCCGCGCTATCCGCGCTGATGTGTCCGACAGCGCCCAGGTCCGCGCCATGTTTGCAGAGGTGGCTTCGAACTTCGGAACCCTCGACGTTCTGGTCAACAACGCGGGCATCTCCGAAGTCGGTCCTTCCAAGCACGACGAAATCAATCGCAAAGGCGAAGCCCAACTCGGCGAGCGCATGATGGGCGGGGACGTCCAGACGCATTGGGACATCACCCAGAACATGACCGACGAGGAGTGGCACGGACTGCTCGGCGTTCATCTGAACGGCACCTTTTTTTGCACGCGCGAGGCCCTCAAGCTAATGAGCAAGAAGAATCGCGGCTCGATCATCAATATGTCCAGCGTTGCCGCGCTGCGCGGCATTGCTGTCGCCCCTCACTACGGGGCCGCTAAAGGCGGCATCCTTTCCTTGACTCGGTCGCTTGCATTGGAAGTGGCTTCGCGTAATATTCGGGTCAACGCCATTTGTCCGGGCTGGATTGAGACTCCGATGACCCAGGATTTTTCGCCGATGATGAAGATGGCCATTGCTTCGCAGATTCCCCTGCCACGCTTTGGCCAGCCAGAGGACGTTGCCGGCACCGCGCTTTTTCTTGCTTCCGACGACAGCTCTTATTTCACCGGACAATGGCTCTCCCCGAACGGGGGCCTCTTCATCGGTTAGCACGTGCTGGCAGAGCCATCGCGTAAGGAGCGCCCAGATGAAATTCGGTATCTTCTATGAACTTCAGAGACCGCGGCCGTGGGGCCCCGACGGGGAAGAGCGGTTGGTCCACGAAGCCCTCGACCAAGTCGAGCTTGCCGACCGCTTGGGCTTCCATTCTGTCTGGGAGGTCGAGCACCACTTTCTCGAAGAATACTCCCACTCCAGCGCGCCCGAAGTTTTCCTTGCCGCCGCGAGCCAGCGCACCAAGCGCATTCGTCTGGGCCACGGCATCGTGCAGCTTCCGCCCGGCTTCAACCACCCCGCTCGCGTGGCCGAGCGGATTGGCATGCTCGACCTGGTCTCCAGCGGACGCGTCGAATTTGGCACTGGCGAGGGCAGCTCGCAAGCTGAACTGGGCGGTTTTGGCGTCACCCGCGAGCTCAAACACAACCAGTGGGATGAATCGCTTCATGCCGTCGTCCGCATGATGACCGAGGAGCCTTTTACGGGACATGACGGCCGCTTCTTCTCTATGCCCCCGCGCAACGTCATCCCCAAGCCCAAACAAAAACCCCATCCGCCGCTCTGGGTGGCCTGCAGCCGCCGCGAAACCATTCTGGAAGCCGCTCGCAAAGGCATCGGCGCACTCTCCTTTTCCTTCGTCGAGCCAGAGGCCGCCAAAGCCTGGGTGGACGACTACTACAAAATTATCGCCAGTCCCGAGTGTGTGCCCGCGGGGTTAGCCGTCAATCCTCAGGTGGCCGTTGTGCTCCCCTTTATGTGCCATGAGGACGAGCAGACCGCCATTGATCGCGGCATTGACGGTGCGCAGTTTTTTGGCTTTTCGCTGGCCTACTACTACGTGTTTGGCAAGCACCAGCCCGGCATCTCCAGCATCTGGGAGATGTTCCTCAAGCACCGCCATGAGTATGGGTTCGCGCGCGAACTTATCCGCGCCGATGACCGCCCCCTCGGAGTCAAGCTGCTCGAAGAAGGGCTAGGCTCGCTGCGAGGATCGGTAGGCACACCGGCGCAGCTCGTCGAACTTCTCTCGCGCTACGAGCGCGCCGGAGTGGACTTGGTGATCTTTGCCGCTCAGGCCGGCAACAATCGTCACGAACACATCTGTGAAGGCCTCGAGCTTTTTGCCAAGTCCGTGATGCCGCGCTTCGCCGAAAGAGAGGAAATGCACCAGGCCGAAAAGCGTGAGCGTCTCGCCGGTGCCGTCGAACAAGCGCTCGCCCGCCGCACGCCCTCGCGCGCGATGACATCCGAATACTTCCTTTCGCCGCAGGGTGAGTCCGGGCCTGTGGGCACCGTGCGCGTGTACCCGCAGTCCTCTCCTGCGCCCGCACACGCCGCCGCGGCGAATGGCCGGAGCAGTGCCGTCCTGGGATGGCTGGTCCGCGATCGCACCGACCGCCAGATCGCGCGCATGATGCCGTTCCTGGCCCCGGTGATTTTCAAAGGGATGCAGCGCGCCTTCCAGCCGCAGCTTTCCCGCGGTTTCTCCGGAGAAATTCAGTACGAACTGTACAGCAATGGAAAATCCAGAAAATGGGTGGTTCGGATTGCCGGCGGAAGAGCAACCGCAAGGCGCGGCACTTCGGCGAGTCCCAGCGTGACTATGCGCATGTCCGAGGCGGTCTTCGCCCGCATTGCCGCGGGGATCATTCCCTCCATGGCGGCCATGCTCGAAGGAAAAGTGGAGGCGGAAGGAGATCTGAACCTACTGGCCCGGCTCGGCGAAATGTTTGGCGCCCAGTCCGGCTTTTAATTTGCGTTTGGTTGCAGCGCGCTTCGCCAGGCCATCAGCGGCCACACCAGCAACGCGGCCAGCGCCACAGCCACGGCGATTCCGTTCACACGGTAAAAACTGTTTGGCTGGCTCAATAATTCCACCGCGGCCTCCGAGAGCGCAGTGACCGCGGCAATCAAGAAATAACCCAGCAAATTGAAACGCACCAGCCGCTGCGCGCCCATCACGATAATGGCCAGCAAAAACGCCCGCGCCAGAAGTTGCTTGGCGAAGTCCGCCGGGCTGCCCCAATCGCCTACCAGCATCACGGCCAACACCAGGAAAAACAGCAGCCGCGCCCAATGCTGCCGGAGTACCGCTCCCAGAAAACCACCGGCCAAAGCAATGAGCCCCGCCACGAACAGCCCGCCTGTAATGGATCTCCCGATTTCTTGCGCCGCGGGGAAATACGCATCGAGACTCTGCGGCAGGTCCGCCGGAAAGGAATGATGCAACGTCGGCCAGATTCGCCCCAGCAGGTACGCCAAACGCCCCGCTCCCAGCAAGGCGGCGCTGCCGCCCACGGCAATTCCCAGCGCGTCGCGATAGTATTCTCTCGGCATTCCCGTCCACGAAGGCAGGCGTTCTTCTCCAAACGCCTTCGCGCAGAAATACCACGCCAAACCGAACAACAGCATGAGCCCGCCGAAATAAAACCCGCCGCCCAGAATCACGCCAATGCCCAATCCACCGAACAAAAACTTGAGCGGGATTGCCGTATCATAAAGCGCCAGGAAATTGGGGATTCGGTCGCCCAGAGAGAAGACCACGAGGAATCCTGCCAACGCCCACGTCGACCACTGCGCGATTCGCCGCCAGGGAATGGAAGCGGCGGCAGTGGAGCGCAGATTCTTCAGGAAGATCACCAGCGGAGTCAGGCCCAGCGCCACATAGATCAGGATGCCACCGAATCTATACAGTGTCCGCGCCAAGGTCGTTTCTTCCTGCTTGCGCCGCCATTCCTCCGGAATCTGAATATAAGTGCGAAATCCGGAGACTTCGTCCCCCAGTACTTGCACCTCGATGCGCTCGTGTGCTGCTTCGGCATTGTTCGGGGCTGCCGGCTCCAGCGAACGCTTCTCCTCCCATGTAATCGTGTGATCGATCCGCTTGGGGCGTTTGTCCGATTTCGGCTCAATCAGCTTCCACTGGCTCAAGCCCACATGCTTCTCGCTCCGCAGATACGTCTCCGCGCGCGCCTGCGCGTCTTCCTTGCTCAGCGACGCGCCGGGCGCATCTTCCGCGAGAGTGTGACGGATGGCGTGCAATGTTCCGTCGGAATGCAAAACCACGGCGTACTCTTCTTTCTCCGAATCGCGGAAATACCGCACGCGCCAGAGCACGCCCGGCACATTCTCCCGATAGATCCGGTTGGTTTCCTCCGGGCCGACCTTCCTACGCAGGTATTCGTTGGTGACCCCGTCAAAGCGGTCCACCAGCACAGTCGCGTGGCGATAGCTCACAGGGTCAACCTTGTGCTGCCGCAGGATGCCGTTCGCGACGCTCTCCGCCTGACGCGCGTTGACCTTGTATTCCACAAAGCCGCCGACCTCGGCCGGCTTTACCTTCAGGAGCAAAATACCTCCAAGGATGCCCACGGCGAGCAGAAACCCGAGTGCCCCCGGCGTCAGCGCGCTGTAGGTTTTCGCGCGCACGGGCGCCGTGGGCTCCGCGGAAACCTGTTCCACGGCGGCGGTTTCCGGAACGCTGCGATTCAGCAGCGATTCATCCGTTTCGAACCGTCCGCGGGCCAGGTACGATAAGCCTGACAGGCCTAGAGGGATCAGCGCCGCCGCTCCGACAACCGCTCCGGAGATGCGGAAATACAGGTTGTCGGAACGCAGCAGGAACAATCCCACCAGCATGGCGTCCACGGTGTAGTGCCAGATGAGCGTAGCCAGAATTCCCCAGCGCAGGAATACCACGCCCGCCAGAATCCCGATGAGCCCCACTTCAATTCCGCGGATATATCCCGGCTCGGTGGGATACGCGCTGTGCAAGAAGCCCCAGGAAAACGCCGGCAGTACCACAGCCAGGATGCGCGATCGCGTCAACCGCAGAAGGATGGGAATGGCAAACAGGCGGAAGAGAAACTCTTCGCTGGTGGCGGCGAACACCCCGATGGTCACGCCGGAAATCCATGGGAATGCCGTGCTTACGGAATTCGTATAGCTCAGCTCTTGCGGCGCCCAGACGCCAAACTTGCCGCCCACCAAGTAAAACAGCACGACGAATCCGATGTGGAATCCCGCCATGGCCAGGCCGATTACGCTGGAACGGAAAAACTCCTTGGTGCGTATTCCCTTCATCGTTAAGGTCGCGCCGAGGCGCAGGCGGTCCGGATAGTCGTGCCGGTAGAGCGGCTCGGCAGCCGGAAGCGTCAGGGCCACCATGAGTCCGGAACCAAGTCCCAGGAGCAGCCCGAGAAACAATCTCGAGGCGAGGAAGCCCGCGTAGGAGCTGTTTGTGTCGTAGCCGGCGCGCTCAATCGGCCAGTCGTTCACCTGCATCAGGAAAAAGAGAGCAGCGACGAACAGACCCAGCTTGATGGGACCACCCCAATGCACCTCTCCGCGCCGCATGAAATCGTAGACAGACCAAAGCACCAATCCAAACAGCACGGCGTAGGGCAGCAACGCGATTTCGTTGTAGAAAATATTGCTGGAGCGCAGCCGGTCATATCCTCGCTGCCAGGCCTCGGGCACTTTGAGGAATTCCTCAGCTTTTCCGGGATGGTCGCCCTGCACTGTCACGCGCAGCCGGTACGGCGCATCTTTGGCTTTGAACGCGTGTCGCTCCCAGGTGAACGACCAGTCCAGGCGATTGGTGCGCTGCGTGGAGTTTGCTTCTTCCTGAAGAAAATCCCACCTATTGAGGTCCGCGTGGTAGTCCGCCTGCAGGAAATGCTTTGCGACCTGCAGAGCAGCCGCCCGTTCGAGTTTTGCTCCCGCTTGTGCTTCCGGAATCTTGTGTTCATACCCAGCCACAAGCCCGGCCGGGCTGACCTGTACTAGGAATTCCTCCTCCTGCTGCGGCCGAAAAAAGCGCGCTTCCCAATACCAGACGCTGATCTCCTGCGACATCATGCGGTTGGCTTGGGCCAGCCCCAGTTCACGCTCCAGGTAGGTCTTGGCGTTGTCGTCCACTTGAAAGACGATGCTCGATTGGTAGGCGTCGAGATTCTGTCCCTGGGCGGTGACGAATTTTCTGGCTATTTCAAGCGCCTCTGGGCGCGACACGCGGAAATCGACCGATGCTTCGGGATTGGCCACGAAGAAATAGCGGTGCGCGAACCACGCCCCGGCAATGCCCAGCACGATCCAGATCGCCAGCACGCGCAGGTCTTTGGCATCGAGACGCTCACCAACCACAAACACCTCCAAACGGAAAGCCAGAGCGGTTCACTCTACCTGCGCCCCCCTGCCCGGTGCAAGTGTCGTCCTGGAATGGCGGGAATGGTATAAAAGAAATCGCATGGCAATGGCGCTCACCACGGATGTCTCGTACTTGACAGGAGTGGGCCCGCAGCGCGCGGCGCTCCTGAATGAACGAGGCATACGCACGCTCGAAGAGTTGTTGGTCTGTCTGCCGTTCCGCTACGAAGACCGCATCCGCTTCAGTTCGATTCACGAAGTTCAGCCGGGCAACACTTACACGGTTCGCGCCAAGGTCGCCAGCGGCGGCGCTGTGCGCTACGCCCGCGGCGGAAACGTCATTTACCACCTCCTGGTGCAGGATGCGACCGGTTCGCTGCACTGCAAATTCTTTCATGGCGGCTACCTGGAAAGCCGCCTCAAGTCCGGACAAGAGCTTGTGCTGCACGGCAAGGTGGAGATTGACCGGCTGCGCCCGGCACGCGTCGAGATGGTCAATCCCCAGATCGAATTGCTCGGCAAAGAGGGCGCGGACTCCACAGAGGTGGGCCGCATCGTGCCCATCTACGAGGCCATCGGGACGTTCGGTTCGCGCGCCATTCGCCGCGTGATGTATCAGGCGCTGGCCGCGCTCGATTCGCAGCTTCCCGATCCCTTGCCGCCGGACCTTCTTGCGCGGCATGGCTTTCCTTCGCGGCGCGAGGCGATTCTCTACGCCCACTTTCCACCGGCCACGGAAAATGTCGAGGCGCTGAACTCGTTCCGTTCGCCCGCGCACCAGCGGCTGATCTTCGAGGAGTTTTTCTTTTATCAACTGAGCCTGGCGCTGGGGCGGCGTGCCACGCGGAGCGAAAAAGGGGTTGCCTTCCGCGTGCGAGAAGACCGCATCCGCGAGGCGCTCAAGCGCATCTTGCCCTTCAAACCGACCGGGGCGCAGAAGCGTGTGCTGGCGGAAATCGCCGCCGATATGGAAAAACCCGTGCCGATGAACCGGCTGCTCCAGGGCGACGTCGGCAGCGGCAAGACCATCGTGGCCTTCGAGGCCGCCGTCATCGCCATGGAGAACGGCTTCCAATCGGCCCTGATGGCTCCTACCGAAATTCTTGCGGTGCAGCACTATCTAGCGGCGCGGCGCATTCTCGCCGCCGGAGGCTATCGCGTCGACCTGTTGATTAGCGGCTTGAAGCCTGCGGACAAGAAAGCGGTGCGCGAGCGCATTCGCACCGGCGAAGCGCAAATGGTCATCGGCACGCACGCCTTGATTGAAGAAGACGTCGAGTTCGCCCATCTGGGATTTGTGGCCATTGACGAACAGCACCGCTTCGGGGTGCTCCAGCGCAAGCGGTTGATGGATAAGGCCGGCGCCCGGGGCACTCCGCCCGATGTCCTAGTCATGACCGCCACGCCTATCCCGCGCACCTTGTCGCTCACGCTCTACGGTGACCTCGATGTTTCCGTCCTCGACGAACTTCCTCCCGGGCGCACACCCATCGCCACGCGCCGCACCACCGAAGCGCATCTTCGCGGCGTGTGGGATTTTCTTCGCCGCGAAGTGCAGCGCGGACGCCAGGCCTACGTGGTGTACCCGGTCATCGAAGAGTCGAAGCTCGAACTCAAGGCGGCGATGATCGAGTACGAGCGGCTTTCGAAAGAGGAGTTTCCTAACTTGAAGCTGGGCCTGCTCCACGGACGGCTGCCCAGCGAAGAGAAGGAAGAAATCATGCAGCGGTTCCGCCACGGGGGAATCCAGGTGCTCGTGGCTACCACCGTCATCGAAGTCGGCGTGGACGTTCCCAACGCCACCGTCATGATCATCGAGCACGCTGAACGCTTCGGGCTCGCGCAGCTTCACCAGTTGCGAGGGCGGATCGGGCGCGGCGCCGAAAAATCCTACTGCATCCTGGTTGCTTGCGAGCCTCTAACCGAAGAGGCCCAGCAGCGGCTCGACGCGCTGGTAGGGACAACCGACGGGTTCCAACTTGCCGAACTGGACCTGAAGCTGCGCGGCCCGGGCGAGTTTTTCGGCACGCGCCAGCATGGCGAGCGCGGCTTTCAGATCGCTAATCCTCTGCGCGACCGCGAACTGCTTGAGTTGGCGCGCCGTGAAGCTTTTGCCCTCGTGGAAACCCCGGAACAGTTGCCGGCTCTGCGGCGTTTGCTCGATTCACTGGCGCCGCAGTGGCACCGCCGCTATCATCTGGCAAAAGTGGGCTGAAGTATGCGCATTGTGGCCGGAAAATACCGCAGCCGTATCCTGAAGAGCCTTCGGAATCTCCCCCTGCGGCCCACCAGCGACAAACTTCGGGAAACGCTCTTCAATATCCTGGGTTCCGCGATTGAAGGGTCCGTGTTTGTAGATGTCTATGCAGGAACCGGTGCGGTGGGCATCGAAGCTCTCAGCCGCGGAGCCGCCGAGGTTGTGTTTGTCGAAAAGCATGAGGGCGCGGCCAACCTGATCCGCCGCAACCTGGAGTCGCTTGGGATTCACGACTCCGCGAGCATTCTGGCGGTGGATGCGCTGCGCGGCCTCGAGATGCTCGCACACCGCCGATTCGGCAAACCTCTGCTGACGGACTTCGTATTTCTCGATCCTCCCTATGCCTTCGCGCAAGATTACGATCGCGTGCTGGAGTTCTTGGACGGCAGCCCGCTCTTGGCCCCCGCAGGCCTTGTCATTGTGGAACATCGCAAGGGCGTGGAACTGCCCGGGCGGCTCGCCCAACTCGAGTGCTTTCGGGTTGTGGAACAGGGAGACGCCGCGCTCACCTTCTACCGGTTTGCGCGTGCGGCATGAGTCCTATTTTGGCGGAGGCTTCTTGAACAAATCCCTCAGCGTATCCTGCAGAGACGGCTTCTGCGGCTGGTTGGGTTGCGAAGGATTGCCATTCGGCTGGGCCGTTTGGAATTTCGGGAGCCCGCGCCCAGGAGCAACCTTCGGACTCGAGAAAGTGCCGTGCACGGCAAACGGAATCGTGGCAGATTTAATGTTCTTGCCGAGCGCCGCGCCCAGAATGTCCGTCGCCAGGCCCACCGGACTGGCCGCGCCCCCGGTCAACACCGCTTGGCCGTTGTACTCGATGGTCTGATCGAAACCAAAGCTGCCCTGCAGGTCCACGGTCCCCTCCGACGAGTCCATGTGGATTTGCTTGCTGGCCACTCGCCCTTGCGCAACAGTTAGGTCGCCCCGAATCAAGCGAAATGGCGTGGTGGGAGCACCGCCATGGCCCAGGAATTTCGCGATGCTTCCCAGCGCCCCCTGCAGGTTCAACCCAGGTAGCGTGCCGTCGTGCACGGCAAAGTCTCCCGCCCCCGTCAGCGTCTCCAGCAGACGGCTGACGGCGGAGCCCACCAACTGCAGATTCAGATCGGCATTCCCCGTGATCTTGCCCTTCGTGGCGGGGTCCACCGAAACAAACTTCCCGATGTCGAAATTACTGACCTTCACGTTGGCAGAAAACCGGAGAGGGCTTTTCGTACGGTCGCCGCGCGCAGTAAGCTGTAATACTCCGCCATAGGCTTGCATTTGCACTGGCCACGCCTCGACTCGGTCTGTGAACACGCGCAACTCAACCAGGCCGTTGTTTGCCGTATAGGGAGCGAAGCTGATCCGCTCGGCGGTCACTTTGCCCTTCGCTACCAATTCACTCGGCCCGCCTGCTTCGGTTGCCGTGCTTTGTACCGACCGATCCTCAGCGGAGGCTTTCTTATCCGATCCACTGGTCTCTGCGAGCAGCGCGTTGACATTGAGCTGGCCTGTGCTGAGCTCAAATTCGGTGACCGGCTTCATCAGGTCCGCGATTTTCAACGTGCCTTTTACTTCCGCCGCTTTCCCGAGTTGCGCTTGGAACTGGCCCTGAGCCGCCCCATCCTGGAGCTTCACCTTGCCCGATTTGAATTCGATGGGCGCGCCCAGCCCGGCCATCTCCACGGTCAACCCGCTGAGGTCGGCCTCGCCAGCAGTCCGTTTCAATGCCGCCGGGTCGAGCGACACGTTGCTCAGCTCCAGATTCAATCCACCCATCCGACCCGTCGGTTCCATCTGCCCGCGGCTTTTCACTTGCGCCATTGAAATTGCCGCGCCGCTCAGCACAATTTTCCCAATCCCCTCGAGCGAGAACGAGCTTCCGCCTCCCGATGAATCCGCACTCTTTTCACCGCGCTTTGCAGGACGGCCTTCGCTGCCCGGGGCGGAGAAGTCGTAATTCGTACGCCCGCGGGCGTCGGTGAGCACCGTGACCTTCGGCTTCACCATCTCGATGGAGTTAATCTGAATCTGCTTGTGAAACAGCGGGCCCCACGCCAGACTCCCGCTCACCT
Organism: Candidatus Acidiferrales bacterium; assembly: GCA_035631855.1. GTDB lineage: Bacteria > Acidobacteriota > Terriglobia > Acidiferrales > UBA7541 > DASQHY01. Next base: position 15,853 of record DASQHY010000077.1, on the reverse strand, counting down.
TCTCGACGCTCAGAAAATCTCCCTGCGGAAACCCTGGAGGGTTGCCCAGGTGCACGTCGTCCGCTTCGAAGCCCACAGACGGGAGGAATTTTGCCCGAATCTTCCCAAGAGTTACCACTCTTCCGGTTTGTTTCTCCACTGTTGTGGCGATGAGTGTGCGGTAATGGTCCAAGTCAAGAAAGTAGGGGGCGGCAAGCCCCACAACCAGCAGCAGGACAAGGGCGACGAACACCAAGCGCAGCCAAATGGGTAGCCGACGGATGACACCTTTGGAGGGTGCGTTTGCGTTCATGCGTGGCCTCAGAATTGCGAGGAATACCCCTCTATCCTGTCAAATCCGGCAACCTAGGGCAAGGGAAACCTGGGGTAGCGGTGGACCCGCAGACGAAGTCCCGTTGCGGGAGTATAATCCACGGGTCGCAGCTATGGCTTTATGGGACAGTTCGTATAACCTGCTGAGGCTCCCGCGCCCACTGCTGGTGCGGCGTCCCCCCCTCCCGCGTCTGCGCGAACCGAAGCTTGCGGTGCCCTGGGGTTCATTCCACCAGAGCTTGGCAAGCAGCCTGGCTGTATTACTTCGCCGTCCGGTTGCTCCCCGGGCTTTCCTCGGAGGGCCCTACTTCCGCGATTGCTGGGTGGAGAGGCGCATCCCGAAACGTGCCGTCCTGGCCGCGGCGCTCTGGCACGTCGTGTTTCTCGTGGTGCCGTTTCCAAGTTTTCCCGCCGCGCATCGGAATACTCTAGTCACCCGCAACACCATCCTGACTTGGTCCGGCCCCGCTCAAGATTTGCCCCCGCTCGAGTTGCCGGGCGAAACAATCAAGCCGACCCCGCGCGGCGAGCCCGCGAAGCCGCTCCCACCTAAAGGAGCTGACGCCCTCCATCCCCGGCAGACCATTTTCTCCGACCCGGTCCATCCCAATCATCCGCGGCAGACGCTCATCAATGCGTCCGCGCCACCCGAACCTCCCAAGATTCTCCCCGCAATGCCCAACATCGTTCACCTGGGCACGACGGCACAGCCCGCACGTCCGCGGCTCGAGATCAACCGTGAGGTGCTGGCGAAGCTTCGGCCAAAGCAGACCGCGATGCGCCGGACTGAAGATGTTGCCATACCCGATGTCCCCAATCTGGAAAAACAGGTGGGCAATCTGAATCTTGCGGCGACCCCCATCAGCGTGCCCAAGCCAAGACTCGCGCTGAACGCCTCAGTTGCTCCACGCATCGGTGCGCGGAGGGTTGAGGGAGACGCAGGACCCGCTCCCGACGTCACGATGGCCGCTCCGTCTGCTTCGCTTCCTCAGACGCTGATTGCGCTGTCGGCCACTCCGGCCCCACCGGCCGAAGTGCTCCCGGTAGTTTCGGGCAATCTGGCAGCGCGGATTTCGATTTCGCCAGAGGGAGGGCGGCCCGGAGTGCCCGGAGGTTTTTCAACCGGTACGCGTGCAATGAACGGAGACGCTGGTGGAGGCCCGGCTAGCCTCGGCGGCTCCAACGTTGCCGGCCATCGAAGCGGGTCAGGCCCGCTCAGCATCAGTATCAGCGGCGGAAACCCGAACGCCTCTTCCCCCGTGTCAGGCCCCGGCGTGAACCTTGGCGCCCGTCCGGGTGCCGGCAACGGAGGCGGGATGGTCCTCCCGGATAGACCCATCGGGCCGTCCCCTGTGCTGGATGCATCTCACTCATCAACCCCGCACGACATCGGCGCACTGAAACCGGGCGCGCAGCCCGAATCCGTCTTCGGGCTCAGGAAGATGTATACGCTTCACGTCAATATGCCCAACCTTTCGAGCGCCACCGGGAGTTGGGTGCTTCATTTTACCGAACTGCACGAGGATGATCCTTCGCCGATCCTGCAGACCGCGCCTGCGGCTGAGCTTACCGGACCCATTCCCCTGCGCAAAGTGGATCCCAAATATCCGCCCGCGCTGATTCAGGAAAAGGTGGAAGGAGAAGTGGTCCTCTATGCCGTGATTCGCAAGGACGGCTCGGTGGACAGCATCCAACTGGTCCGCGGCGTGGACGACCGACTCGATGCCAATGCCATGGATGCCCTCTCCCGGTGGAAATTCAAGCCCGCGGAGCGCGCCGGGGAAGCCGTCGAACTGGAGGCCGTCGTGCGCATCCCCTTCCGCGTCGCCGGATCAAGATTCTGACGGAATCGCGCGTCACTCCGATGTGCGAGGGTATTCGTTCCCAAGAAAGCCTGATTAAGCTGTGACCACCGAAATCAAGCGGTCAATATCGCGCTCGGTGTTGTACAGGTGCGGCGAGACGCGCACTTTGCCCTCGCGGAGGCTGGTGATCACGCCGGCCTTGCGAAGTTTGTCGTAGAGTGCTGCCGTTTTCTCCGGCGAGCGCGCCGCAAAGCAGGCGTACGGCCCGCGCTCGGCGGGATCCGCTGGGCTGGCGGCCACACAGCGGTCTTTCGGCAGACGTTCCAGCATGAGCTCCATCAATCGGCGGTTGTGCGCCTCGATGGTTTCCACGCCAGCGCGCAAAACAAATTCCAGCGACGCGTCCATCGCGGACAAATTGAAGAAACTTGCCGTCTCCGGCGAGTCCCAGCGCCGCGCACCCCGCGCGGGGCGTGCTTCTTCAAACGAAAGGGAGCTAAAATTATCCGCTCCTTCGAGCGCCATCCAGTAAAACGGCTGCACGCGCATTCGCTCGATGTGTTCGCTGCGCGCCCAGAAAAATCCCGTGCCGTAGGGACCGAGCAGCCACTTATATCCCGCCGAAACGATGAAGTCGGCGCCAAGTTTGGCCACGTCCATCTTCATTGCCCCGGCGCACTGGCTGGCGTCGAGCAGAAGCAGCGCGCTTCGCTCGTGGCATGCCTGGGCGACCCGTCCGGCGTCGAGCCGCGAGCCATCATCAAACCGCACCAGGCTCGCCGAAACCAGCCGAGTCCGCGGTCCCATCGCAGCAATGAAGTCATCGGCAGTGATGAATCGCTCTCGCGGGTGGACCACCTTGACCTTCAAGTGGCCCTGTGCCTCGACGGGTTTCCACGTCGTGAAGTGTGCCGGGAACTCGCCGGCGGCGATCAGGATTTCGTCCTCCGGTTTCCAATCGAATCCATGTGCGACGGCGGTAAGCCCGCCGGTAGCTCCTGTGGTCAGTGCGATCTCCTCGGGGCGCGCGCCGATCAGTTTTGCAAGGGACGCCCGAATCCGGTTGGGTATGTCGAAATACGCCGAATCCGGCATCTGGTGGGGGAATTTCTTCCATTCGATGGCCGCCTGAACTGCGCGAATCGAAGCTCGCGGGAGAGGACACTGCCCGGCGAGGTTCAGGTAGGAAACATCCTCGAACTCAAACCATTCCGTGCGCCAGTCCATATTTGCACCTTACTGAATACGGCGAGTGCCGCCCATGGCACGCGCGCACTCATTCTCTCTGTGTCCGCCGGGAGGCGCAAGGCTACGGCGTGAATCGGCCGCAGCCACTTTGGACTGCGGGACGCCCCTAGAAATGTCCGCGCAGTTCGCGGAACGCCGCGACGATGACCAGCTTGCCGGGTCCGCTGCGCACCTCTTCGTGTTCGAGCATCCAGGTGTTCGCGTTGGGGATGTACACGGCGTTCAGGCCTACCTGCAGCGCCGGATTGATGTCGCTGCGCGGGCTGTTTCCGACCATCCAGCCATGAGATTTCACGATTTTGTGCTTGTTTACCAGCGAGCGGTAGGTGATATGGTCTTTCTCCGCCACGATTTCGATGAACTCAAAAAAGCCCTGCAACCCCGACCGCTCAACTTTGGCAGCCTGCTCGGCCGGCTCGCCTTTGGTAAATAGAATCAGGCGGTGGCGCTCGGTCAAGTAGGCCAGTGTTTCCGGCACGCCATCCAGAATGTGAGGCGGGGTTCGTTCGAGCTCTACTACGCGGTCGTGAATCGTCGCCAGCGTCTCGCGACGCGCCATGGATCCGGCCAGCTTCAAGTAAGTCTCTTCCAGGGAGCGGCCGAAGCTGCGCACTCCGTAGCCGTACTGGCGAATGTTGCGTCGCTCGGTTTCGTTCAGCACGCGGCGGATGTAATCGCGCGCATAACCCGCCGGCTCGGTCAGAGTGATGAAATCCTCGATGAGCTTCTCGAAGAAAACATTGTTTTCCCAGAGGGTATCGTCTGCGTCAATCAGTAGCGTGCTTCGCCGCATGGCTGTTCTTTCTTGGATGCGTCCCAGTCAAGGCGTGTGAGCTTCTCTCAAAATGAAATATGGAGAGTCCCCTGGCGCGAGGGAACCTCCGCGACGAAGTCCGTGCATCCCTCGCGCGGCTAATCCTGGGAACCGGCGCGATTCACGGCGTCTTTTGGCTGGCCCACTGCCAACTGTTCCAGGATAGTCTGCGCAATCTTTTGTGTTTCGCCGAAGCGTACCAGGTAGCTCTGGAACTCGCGGTTCAGCTCGCGAGCCTCTTCGGCATCGAGCTTGGTGCGCAGAATCATGTCGCGAAGCCGCACGGGATGCGGCAAATGCGCGTCTTCTTTGAGTTCCTCGAGTGCGGTATTGACGTCATAGTGGTACATGATGCCCCCATTGCAGTTCAAAAGTCCGCGAAGATCTCGGAAATTCCTGAACCGTATTCTACCCTAAAGTCCTGAGTGATTATACGACGAGGACAGATGGCCCCGGTTATGCCGCTGGAGGGAGGAATTCGTAGGTGTCTATTCGTGCGGCGATGCCGCGCCGGCTGTTGTGCGCTTCGACGCGGACCACCTCTCCGAAGCAGCGGATGTTCACCTCTCCGGAGAGGGTCACTTCCTTGGGTAAAGTGAGTACGAATTCGATTTCCGCGCCTTTCTCGAAGTTCGCCTCTCCAAGGAAGTACAGTCCGCGAAAACTGACGTCCCGCGTATGCGCAAGCAGTTCCCCGCTTCTGGAACCCTTGCGGCGGACGCGCACGGGCAAACTCATCGTAAAACGCCGCGATGTGCGGCGCTCCGTTCCGACCTGCATGATCCCCTCGGCCAAGACTCCCACGTTGGCCTGAAGCTAACACGTTCCCGGATACAGCGCAATGTTCGCAGTGCAATTCCAGGCCTTTGCCTCGGGGAAGCAGTGCCGCCGGTTCTCGCACGCTTCCACCATATTCTGCTTTCGCCCACCGTCCGACTAGGGCATAATCCCGCCGCGCCGGGCGAAATGCCCCTGCCTGCTATCCCATCTCCCGGAATACCGGAGGTGCACCCGTGAGCACGAAGCCCTGGAGTTCGACCGCGCCGCCCGGAGAATTCCGCACCTATATTCCTGCGTCCGAGAGCCCCAAGGAATTCTCCGTCCGCGCTCTTATTCTTGGCGCGCTCTTCGGCTTGTTGTTCGGTGCTGTCACCGTGTACGTCGGGTTACGGGCAGGGCTGACGGTTTCCGCTTCGATTCCCATTTCCGTGTTGTCCATCAGCATCCTTCGCGCGTTTGGGCGCTCGACCATTCTTGAGAACAACATCGTGCAGACCACCGGCTCGGCCGGCGAATCCCTCGCCGCAGGCGTTATCTTCACCCTGCCCGCGCTGATCTTTCTTGGTTTTGGCTCTGAGCTGACCTATTGGCGGATCTTTCCTCTGGCTCTTCTGGGCGGCTGGCTGGGTGTGCTGTTCATGATTCCCTTGAGGCGGCAGCTCATCGTCAAAGAGCACGGCAACCTGAGCTATCCCGAAGGGACGGCGTGCGCCGACGTCCTGGTGGCTGGCGAGCGAGGCGGGTCGTTCGCGGGGCGGGTCTTCTGGGGGCTGGGGCTTGGCGGTGTGTATACCGTGTTGATGAATACCGTCGGAGCGTGGACGTCTCAGCCGGAGTACCAGCCGCGATGGTTTCCCGGAGCATCGTTCCGGGCGGCAATTACTTCGGAATATCTAGGGGTGGGCTATATCATCGGGCCGAAAGTCGGCGGGCTGCTCTTCGCCGGAGGCGTCGTTTCCTGGTTGCTGCTCATGCCGGCAATTAAATTCTTCGGCTCGGCGATTCCCACTGCCGTGCTTTATCCCGGCACCATTCCGATCTCCGCGATGTCGCCGGACCAGCTTTGGGGCACGTATATCCGGCCCATGGGCGCAGGCGCCGTAGCTGCGGCCGGGCTGATTACTTTGATGCGGACTATGCCAACAATTCTTTCTGCGTTGCGTTCGGGGCTGAAAGATGTCCGCGCAGAAAATGCCGGAGCATCAGCTGCAGCAAGCCGGATTGACCGCGATATGTCCATGCGCACGGTGATCGCCGGTTCTCTGGTGATCATCGTCATGGTGTGGATGCTGCTCACGTTCCGTCCGATTCCGGGGGCGCAGACACGCGTCATCTCCAACATATTTGCGGCCGTGTTCGTGGTCGTATTTGGTTTTCTTTTTGTAACCGTGGCGTCGCGAATCAGCGGGTTGCTGGGAAACTCATCGAATCCCATCAGCGGGATGACCATCGCAACACTGATGGCGACTTGCGCCGTGTTCCTGATAACCGGCTGGACCGAGCGAAACTACGCCCTGCTTGCGCTGACCATTGGAGGCGTCGTGTGCATCGCCGCGGCGATTGCCGGCGCCACTTCCCAGGACCTGAAGACCGGCTATCTGGTTGGCGCGACGCCCGCCCTGCAGCAGTGGGGGCTCATGGTAGGAGTCACGGTTTCCACCATCGCCATCGGCTGGACACTGATTCTGATGAACGAAGGCCTCCAGGATTTTCCTGCCGTCCAGATTCCGCTGAATGTTGCCGCGCCGCCCGTCGGAGTACACGTCGAGAACAAAACGTATGCGCTGAACGGCAAGGCCTACACCATCGTTGACGCGCTGGGCTCCAGCGAGATTCCCGACGGCAATTATCTCTACGATCCCGCAGAGAAAAAGATCACGCGCCAGTGGATTCAAGGCATCGGAAGCGACAAAGCGCCCGCCCCCCAAGCCAAGCTCATGGCCACAGTGATCAACGGAATTCTGACGCAACGCCTGCCTTGGCGGCTGGTGTTGATGGGAGTGGCGCTGGTGCTCGCCGTGGAATTGCTCGGCGTGCGCTCGCTTGCATTTGCCGTTGGTTCTTATCTCTCGATTGCCACGACCATGGCGATTTTTGCGGGCGGGGTGGTGCGCTGGCTGGTGGAGCGCAGCACGAAAAGTGAGCATGGGGAGGGCGAAGCGGGCCCCGGCGCCCTTTACTCAAGCGGCCTGATCGCTGCTGGGGGGGTATTCGGCCTGCTGGCAGTCGCCCTGCGTTTGCTTCAGCTCCGCGGAGCGGAATGGCCCGCCGCGCTGGCATTCGGCCCCAAGCTCCTCGGACCGCTGGTGCAAAGCAACCTCTTCGGCGTGGTGATGTTCCTGTTGCTGTGCGCGTCGCTGTTCGTTTTCGCGAGGAAGAAACTCGACTAGTCCGCCCTTTTGACTCTCCTCCACCACCGCCGTACACTGGCGGAATATGGGCTCGTCTTATCGTGCGCGCGGTTATCGCTTTAACTGGAGCGGATTCATCACCCCCGGTGTCAAGCTCATCGTTCTGACTTGTGCCGGGGTGTTCCTCTTCCAGACGCTCATAGTGCTATTCGCACCCTCCGCGTATTCTTGGCTGATCTCGCATTTCGGCCTGACTCCCAATGCCCTCGTGCGGCTGTGGGTTTGGCAGCCCGTTACCTATATTTTCCTTCATGGCGGATTGTTTCATCTGCTGATCAACATGCTGATGCTGTGGATGTTCGGCCGCGACCTGGAACAAATCTGGGGCAAGCGAAAGTTCTACCAGTATTTCTTCCTGTGTGGCGCCGGAGCGGGCTTGATCAACCTCCTTGCCAAGACCATCCCCATTTTCTGGGGGATTAAGCCTTCGATGATTCCTACGATCGGCGCGTCGGGCGCGATCTTCGGCATTTTGATTGCCAACGCGATTCTTTTTCCCGACCGCCAAATCTGGCTGATTCCGTTCCCCATAACGATTGCGATGCGTCCTTACGTGGCGGTCATGGGGGCCATCGAGTTCTTCGCCACGCTCGGCTCCGGTGGCGACAATGTGGCGCATGTCTGCCATCTTGGCGGCATGCTGGTCGGCTACCTGTATCTGCGCCGCGGTTCGTTTCTCTATCGCGCGCGGAATCAGTATTCCGACTGGAAGATGAAGCGCACGCGCCGCAAGTTCGAGGTGTACATGCGGGACCACAAAGACGAGCCGCCCTCGCGTCCCAATCGCTGGGTCAATTAGCGACTGGAAACGCCACGCTGCCGGAGAACCGCCGCTTCCGCAGGACGCTTCCTTCTTTTCGTAAGTACCTACGCAAGGCTGTTGTGTCTACCGCGTCGGCCCGCCGATGACGTGAAATTTCATAAAGTTGGTGGTGCCGCGGATGCCCATGGGCGTTCCTGCGACGATGCCGATGACGTCCCCGCGCCGCACGAGCTTTTCCTCGAGCAGGCGTTTTTCGGCGATGGCCGCTAGGCTGTCGATGTCCCGAATCGCTGCGATGCTGCGCGGAAGCACGCCCCAGACGAGGCTTAGGCGGCGTCGCGTTTCGTTTTGCGGGGTGAATGCCACAATCGGCGCGCGCGGACGGTGTCGGGAGATGAGTTTTGCTGTGGAGCCGCTCGTCGTGAACACGGCGATGACCTTCATGTGCAGCTCGTCCGACGCGTGCGTAATCAGTTCGCTGGTGGTTTCCGCGATGTTCAGTTTCTCGGGGCGTTTGGGCCTTGGAAACTCCTGAATACCGGCTTCGGCCTCGCGAATAATCCGCGCCATCATTTGCACCGATTCCAGCGGATACCGGCCCATGGCAGTTTCCGCCGAAAGCATTACCGCGTCCGAGCCGTCGAAGATGGCGTTCGCGACATCGGATGCTTCAGCGCGCGTGGGCCGCGGGTTTTGGGTCATGGATTCGAGCATCTGCGTCGCGGTGATGACCGGCCGGCGGAATTCCAGCGCCCGCGCAATAATCTGCTTTTGCACCACGGGCACGCGCTCCGGGCTCATCTCCACGCCCAGATCGCCGCGCGCCACCATCACGCCGTCGGCCACACGCAGGATTTCGTCGAGGTTTTCGATGGCTTCCGGCTTTTCCAGCTTGGCGATGACCGGCGTATCTCTCCCGGCGTGCCGGATGGCGGCCTTCGCGGCAAGAACATCTTCGGCGCGGCGGACAAAACTCACCGCGACGTAATTCACTCCGCGGGAAAGCGCAAATACCAGGTCCTTGCGATCCTTGGGGGTGATCCCGGAGAGATGCAGATTCACCCCCGGAAGGTTGATGCCCTTGTGCTCGCCGAGTTCTCCTCCGTTGACGACCTCGCAAAGAACCCGGTCGCGATGCGTGTGGAGCGCCCGCAACTCGATGAGGCCGTCCGCCAGAAGGATGCGGTCGCCTTTGTGCACCTCGCGGGGAAGCCCGCGGAACGTTGTGGTGACGCACGAGGCGTTTCCCAAGACCGGCCGCGTGGTCAGGGTGAACGTCTGGCCGGCACGCAGGAGCACCGGTTTGCCTCCGGCGAGCGGTCCGGTGCGGATTTTCGGGCCTTGCAAGTCTGCGAGAATGGCGATGGGTTTTTCCAGGCGGCCGGAAGCCTCGCGGACGCGCGCGATGGCCTGCGCGTGTTCGGCGTGCGTGCCGTGCGAAAAATTCAGCCGTGCCACGTCCATCCCCGCGCGCATCATCCGGTCGATCATGGCCGGCGAACGGCTCGCGGGCCCTAAGGTGCAGACGATTTTGGAACGCCGGAAGGTCATGGGGCAGAAATGGCTATTGCGCTACTTCGCCAGGGCGAACTCGGCCACTACGCGATAGAGGAATTCGATCCCTTTCTGAAACGAAGTGAGCGGGATGCGCTCATCGTCGGCGTGCATCCGCCTCGTATCCTCTTCGGTCAGCGGAAAGGGAAGCAGACCGTAAGCTTGCACGTTGTGCAAGCGAAGCTGCGCGGAGTCCGTGGCGCCGGTGGAGAGGTACGGCAACACGACCGCGTCGGGAAATTCCTGTGTGGAAACACGCTCGATCGACTTATAGAGTTCCGAATCGAGGGAGGAAGGCAAGGCGGTCATTCCCGCGTCCTTCTGCACTTCGAAGCGGATGTGCGGGTCGTTCACCACTTTTTTCAGCTCGGCAAGCAGGGGATCAATCAGGTCCCCCGGCAATAGGCGGATATTCAGCATGGCGCGCGCTTCCGAAGGCACCACGTTTGCACGGATCCCCGCCTCCAGCATGGTGGGGGCAATCGAGTCGTGCAACATGGAGTTCCACGTGGGGTCCATGTCCGAAAGGACCCTTGCGGCGTGCTCGGCGCGTTCGGGTGTTTCCAGGGCGCGCATCCATTTGTTCGTTTCCGCGTCCACAATCTTGGCGAGCTGTTCGAAGTAACGCCGCACAATAACGCTCGGCTGGGCCGGCGGTTGATACGCGGCAATTTTTGCTACGGCCTCGGCCAGGTGCACCACCGCGTTGTCCTTTCGCGGCACCGAGGCATGACCCGATGTTCCCGTGGCGATGACCGCGACGTTGTAGGGAATCTTTTCGCTGGCCTGAATCCCGACATACTGCACCTTGCCGTCCTTGGCCATCACTCGCCCGCCTTCATTGATGGCAAAGCCGGAAGCAAACTTGTCTCCATACTTCGCGATGAGCGTCTTGATGCTGGCGTCGCCGCCCTGCTCTTCATCGGTGCTGGCCAGAAAGATGACGTCGCGGTCCAACCGCGCCCCCGAGCGCTTCAGCGCCACAAACACGGCGAGATTGGCGGCGACCATCCCCTTGTCGTCAATGGCTCCCCGGCCGTAGATGTAACCGTCCTTGAGAACTGCGGTGAACGGATCCACCGACCACTTCGACTTATCCACGCCGACCACGTCGAGATGCCCGAGCAGCAGCAGCGCACGCGTGGGGTCCGGCAGCGCCGACGAGCGCAGCCTGGCCACCACCGCGCCGCGGCCCGGGGCTACTTCCAGGATTTCCGCCGGGATGCCTTCCGCAGCAAGAATTCCCTTGATGAGTTCTGCCGCCTTCGCCTCATTCCCCGGGGGATTCGTGGTGTTGATGGTGAGCAATTCCCTCAGCCAGCCGACAGCATCATCCGAGGCCTTGGTCAACGCCGAAGGTGCCTGTGCGGCCGGCGACGCTTGCGCGGCAGCCGGAGCCTGAGCGCCAAGAGGCCCGGCAACCGCCAGCAGCACGGCGAACAAGAACAGGATACCGAGGCCGTGGTCTCTGCGAAAACTCATTAGGCATTACCCCCAGAAAGTTCGAGGAAACTTCTCGACCGCAAAACGCTTCATACTAACATGAGGATGCACAGGGAATGGCCAGAGTACTCCTCGAGCGTTTCCTCCCGCAACACTTGGTGATGAGAGGGGACGCAACGACCCGCAGCCGGCTCCCGCGAACCATGCGGGATTGCACTGCGAAATGTTTCGTGGCAGCATCCAAACTGAGAGGGGTTCCATCAATGAAGAAACCGATTCTTCGTAGGTTCATTCTCGTTCTAGCCTTAATTCCCGTGCTGGTACCTGCGGGCAACCTCCAGGCGCAATCTCTGTCACAGCCGTCCGGACAGGACCCGAAGCCCTCCGTGGAGCAAAAGAAAGAGCCGCAGAAGCAGGAGCCACAAAAAGAACAGAAGCCGGGCGATTTTGCGATTTCCGTCGAGGTGCCCGTGGTAACGGTGGACGTGGTGGCCACGACGCAGCACGGCGACATCATCAGCGGTCTCAAGAAGGAAAACTTCCGCGTGCTGGAAGATGGAGTGCCGCAGACGATCACCAATTTCGCTCCCACTGATGCGCCCATCACCATGGTGATCCTGATGGAGTTCAGCAAGTTGGGCTATGGCTATTTCTCTTACAAAGGTCTGGGGACGGCGTACGATTTTGTGAATCATCTGAACCCAAAGGATTGGGTGGCGCTGGCGACGTTTGACCTGAAGCCCCGCATTGAAGTGGACTTCACACAAAACAAAGAAGAGATCAAGGATGCGGTGTCGCACCTGTATTTCCCGGGATTCAGCGAATCCAACGTTTTCGACGCGCTGCTGGACACCGTGGACCGGCTGAAGGGAGTCAAAGGAAAGAAATCCATCCTCCTGCTGGCTTCGGGACTGGACACCTTCAGCAAGCACACTCTGGACCAGACCATCAAGGAGTTGCGGCAATCGGATGTGACAATCTATTGCATCGGGATGGCCCACGATTACGTGGAGTATCTCGATAGCCATGGAATGATTGGCAGCATCGGGCGCATGAATTTTTACCAGGCGGAAAACCAGCTCAAAACCTTTGCGCAGATGACAGGTGGACGCGCCTGGAATCCGCAGTTTCAGGGCGAGATGCCCAGCATTTTTCAGGATGTGGTTGCCAGCCTTCGCAACCAGTACAGCCTCGCCTACACGCCGGCTAACCACGCGCACGACGGCAAGCTCCGGAAGATCAAAGTGGAGTTGGTGGCGCCCGACGGAAGCCCGCTTACCGTGCTGGACCAGAAGGGGAAGAAAATGAAATACGTGGTGTACGCGCGGGAAGGCTACGTGGTTCCCAAGGGAAACGTCGGGGATTGAGACGAAACCCCGGGCGCGCTTGAGTTTCAGTATCCGCGGTTCAGGTCAACGAGGTTGAACAATTCCTGCCCGGCGAACCAGCGTTCCAGAAGCGCGAGCAACAGTTCGGTCTGACGCGGCCAGAGACGGTCGCTGACTCCGCTGGTGTGCGGCGTGAGGAGCAGGTTCTTTGCGGTCCACAGCGGGCTTTCCGGCGGCAAAGGCTCCTCGGCAGCTACGTCCAGCGCGGCTCCCGCGATTTCCCCGCGCTCGAGAGCAAGGATTAGCGCGGCCTCATCGAGCAGCGAACCACGCGCAATGTTGACGAGGAATGCGGAAGGCTTCATCCGCGCGAGCTGCCGCGCGCCGAAAAGATGTTTTGTCTCCGGCGTTTCCGGCGCGGCTATCACCACATAGTCGGCTTCAGGGAGCGCGGCGTCGAGATTCGCAACCGGGATGATTTTTTCAGCGAGTGTGGCGTCACCTCGCCCGGAACGGCTAACACCCCAAACGCGCATACGCAACATGTTGGCTAGACGCTCCAGTTCCCGGCCGATCGAGCCGAAGCCTACGATTAGAAGTGTCTGTCCATTAAGCTCGCTCAAATGTTGCGGCTTGTCCCATAGTTCCTGTTGCGCCCAGCGCTTCTGGTCCTGATAGCGCACAGAATCCGAAAACTTGCGGGCCAGCGCAATCATCATGCCGAGGGTATGCTCGGCCATGGGCTCGGAGAAAACTCCCGTTGGATTGGTGACCAGGATGCCGGATTCGCGCAGCTCGGGATACATCAATTGCGCGACGCCCGCTGCGGTGGAATGAATCCACTTCAGCTTGCGAGCCTGCGGAAGTTGCTCCGCACGCAGGGAATAGCCAATGAAAATATCGGTGTCAGGCAATTCCTCGGCGATCCGGTCGTAATTCGGCAGATGGACCACCTTCATCTCCGGCCAGCGACGCCGGATGGCGTCGGCCATCATCGGTTTGGGACGCCACTCCGTGAACGGATGCCAGACACAAATCAATAATTTCGTTTCGGCGGGAATAGTCCTGTTCATAGGCGATATTCTAGCGGTGCTTCCACCAAAGGATTGCCCCCAGAATAACTCCCACTCCGACCGTACCTGCGATAAATGGACGAGCGGCGGGAACGCCAAACCAAGCGATGGTGACGGTTGCAAGGGCAATGACTGCGCCGACGCGCGTACTCTTGATCACCAAGGACCCTACCTTGATGGGCTGGTGTTCCTTGTCTGGCGTTGGAACCTGTGAACTGATACCAGGCATCAACTCGCTCCAATTCGCAGATCTTTTCCGGTCATTTCCGGGGGTTCCGGAAGGCCAAGTATGGCGAGCAGAGTGGGCGCGATATCTTGCAGTGCTCCCCCGGAGCGCAACTGGAGATTCTGGTCGCCGGTAACCGCAATCAGCGGGACGGGATTCGTGGTGTGATAGGTGTGCGGGCCGCCGGTGACGGGATCAATCATGGTCTCGGCATTGCCGTGGTCCGCCGTGATGACCCACGCGCCGCCGAGCGGTTTGAGCGCCTGATAGATTCGTCCGAGGCCGGCATCCACAGCTTCGACAGCTTTGATGGCTGCTTCCAGTTTACCGGAGTGTCCGACCATATCTGCATTCGCAAAATTCATGATGATGGCGTCGAAATCGCCCTTCTCGATGGCCTTCACCACCGTGTCCGTGATTCCCGCCGCGGACATTTCGGGCATCAGGTCGTAGGTAGAAACTTTGGGCGAAGGCACCAGGATGCGCTCCTCCCCGCCGAATGGTTTTTCCACGCCGCCGTTGAAAAAATAAGTCACGTGCGCGTATTTCTCGGTTTCCGCGCAGCGCAGGTTTTTGTAGCCGCGTTCGGCGAAGACCTGGGCGAGAATGTGTTCGAGTTTCTCCGAGCCGATGACGTAATTCAGCCACGGCCAGGTTTTTTCGTACTGAGTCATGGCCACGTAGAACAAGTTTTTGGGCCGTTTGGAGTCGGCGAATTGGCTGAAGCCAGGCTCGGCAAGGGCGCGCGTGGTCTGCCGCGCGCGGTCGGCGCGGAAGTTGAAGAAGATCACGGCATCCTCATCGCGGACCAAACCGACGGGGACCCCAGATTGGCCATGGCGCACGTTCTCCGTAATGACAACCGGCTCCACAAATTCATCCGTGATGCCGCGCTCGTAACTTTCTCCCAGCGCGGCCACAGGACTCTCCTCCGTATGCAACGCTTCACCGTGCACCACGGCGCGGTAGGCTTTTTCGATGCGCTCCCAGCGGTTGTCGCGGTCCATGGCGTAGTAGCGCCCGACCAGCGTTGCGATCTGCCCGACGCCCAATTCACGCATCTTCTGCTGCAATTGCCGCACGTAGTCGCGCCCGCTGTGCGGCGGAGTGTCGCGCCCGTCCATGAAGCAATGCACGAAGACGCGCTCAACCTTTTGTTGCTGGGCCATCTTCAGCAACGCAAACAGGTGCTGAATGTGCGAGTGCACGCCGCCGTCGCTCAGCAGACCCAACAGATGGAGTTGGCGCTGGCGCCCGCGCTCCATGGCCTGGAGGAGCAGCGGATGCTGAAAAAATGCGCCGCTCGAGATGAGTTGATCCACGCGGGTGATGTCCATCTGGACGACGCGGCCTGCGCCGATGTTGAGGTGACCCACTTCGCTGTTGCCCATCTGTCCTTCGGGGAGGCCGACGAACGGGCCTGAAGTGTGAATTAAGGTGTTGGGAAATTTCCGGACCAGTTCGTCGTACGCCGGCTTGCGCGCCAGGGCAATGGCATTGCCGTGCGTTTCGGCGCGATAGCCCCAGCCATCGAGCACGGTTAGAACAATGGGTTTTGGTCGCTCAGCCATGGATGTCAGTGAGAAGCGGCGAACTCCCGCAGCGCTTTGAGAAGGCGGTCCACTTCTTCGCCGGTGTTGTAGTGCACTAGGCCGATGCGGAGGAGTCCGCCATTTTTTTCGACCCCAAGGCGCTCGGTGAGGTTCAACGCGTAATAGTTGCCGTCCCAAGTGAAAATGCCGCGGTCGCCGAGGAATTTGGCCACTTTGAGGGGCGTGTGCCCCGCCAATCGGACCGCGACCGTCGGGACACGCTGCGCGAATCGTGCCGGATCGGAAATCCCAAAGAAGCGCAGGCCGGGAATAGCCAGCAGGCCGCTGATGAGCTTTGAGGCCAGCGTCATTTCATGCTCGCGAATCGCGGCGTAGGCGCTGAGTATGGCTTCGCGCCGATTGCCCGCTGTGGCGTCCGACCGCCGTCCCAACTCGGCGAGATACTCGATGGCTGCGGTTACGCCGGCAAGGCCTTCGTGGACCTGCGTGCCCATCTCCCAAGAATCGGGCGGCGTGTCGGGAGCCGGGCGAACCTTGTAGGGA
>DASQHY010000076.1:0-3359 GCA_035631855.1 Candidatus Acidiferrales bacterium | reverse complement strand
CATTGAACTTTTCCGGACGCCGCAGCGTACCTTCTTTTAGCAAAGGGAACCCCAAGTCAAGAGGCGCCTTGCCGGTGGCCAGGCGCATTCGAGGAGAAGAAAAATGAACGGAGACACGATTGGTCTGGTTGCCGTGATTTTGATTTTCAGCGTACCTGCGGCGCTTTGTTACACCTACTATCGCGTCCGCAGGCTAAAGTCGGAAGAAAGGCTGGCGGCAATTGCCAAAGGAGTTGTTGTGCCCATGGAACCGGAGCTCTCGCAAGTGGCGCGCTCGCGCCGCGCGGGGATCCTCCTGGTGGCTGGGGGCCTCGGTTACGCGCTGACGTTTGCGCTGATTGGGCGCGTCGAACCCGATGCTTTTGTGGCCGCGGCGTTCGGAATCATTCCCACGGCCATCGGCATCGGCTACTTCATTGATGCCTCGTTGGTGCGCCGCGACCTCCGCGCCGCCGGGTAGCATCTTCGAAGTTGTAATCGTCGGCCCTCACGGTGCGCGCTTCTGGTCCGCCACCACCACTCCCGCTTCGGCGTAGCTCGTCGCGGGAACATCCACAAAGGAAACGTGAATGTTCTCGCGCTTTGCCCGGCCATCTTCTTCCAAAGCCTGCGTGATGCGCTGCGCGATCTTGCGTTTCTGGTCGGGTGACCTTCCTTCCACCCAGGTAATCTGCACGTGCGGCACGGATTCCTCCTCGAAAAGCGAGGCGCATTTTATCTGTGGGTAGCTCGAGAAACAACCTGCGCGGAACTTCGCGACGCGCTCAGCTTCCAGCAGGCGTGGAAGGCGGCAGGTTCGTTCCGCAATACGCGCAGTTGGTCCAGCCGGCCTCCGCCGGGCGGTGGCATTGCGGGCAGGAAAGCGCCAGCCCCACTCCGCAATGAGGGCAGAACGAGAAACTTCCGTCCGCTGTTTTGCCGCATGCCGGACAGGGCCGCGGCAACGGATCGCGAAGCAGAAAATAGAGGATAATCCCAATAAAGTTCGGGATGAAGATGGACAAGAACGTCCACATGACGTATCGCATCCGGCGTCGCCTGGCGTCGCCATTGACGTAGCCGACCAGCAGGATCCAGACCAGGAAAACAAGCCCGATCCCGAACCCGAAGAGCGCCTGCTGCCATTGATGCCAAAGGCGCATTTCCTTGTCAGTGGGAAGCGCCACGAGCCACATCAACAGCGCAAAACAGAGGTACGCGGCGAACGCAATGACCCATGCGGTTACGGGAATCACACGCAACGCGCTGACTTGGATTTCGCCTGAACGCAGCGCAGCACGATCGCGCGCCCCGCGCTCTGAAACGATGCGCGCCTTTTCTCGTATGAAGTTCATGCCAACCTTCCTTCCCGGCGCCGCCGCAAAGCCAGCACCGCTCCCGCTACACCCGCCGTCAGCCAGCCCAGCGCCGTGTAGCCTGCCAGGCCAAACCACGTTTGATTGAAACCCAGGTCAAGCCAGCTCAGCAGGCCCCCGGTCAGGAGGCGGACAATCGGCCAGGTCACCAGCGTCACCGTCCAGGAGAACAACACCAAGAACGCCATCACCCACTGGCTCTTTCGCCGTTCGCCCACGGCGGCCATTTCCAGCGCCACGCGCGAGCGCGTGCGCTCCACCAGCATCGGCGGCGCCTGCGGCGTCGGCAGACGTTTCAGGCTCACGGCCAGGCCGCGCCACGCGTCCAGTTCGGCGCTGCAGGCCGCGCAGGACGCCAGATGCTTGTCCAGCATCCGCTGCTCGCCCTCGTCGAGCGCTCCTGCGGCGGCAAGCGCCAGCAATTCGCGGATGGATTCGTGTTCGGTCATGCCAGGCCCCAATCACTGCGAGACCGCAGCTCGATCTTTCGTTTCATTCCATCCAGACCGCGCCGCAACCGCGTCTTCACCGTCGAAAGAGGGATATCGAGCACTCCGGCGATTTCCTCTAGTTTCATCTCTTCCTCAAACCGCAACGAGAGTATTTCCCTGTACATCACCGGTAGATCCGCAAGCGTGGTCGCCACCAGGCCCGCGCGTTCCTGCTCCAGCAAACGGTCAAGCGCCGTAGGCCCTTCGGCCGCCAATCGCGACTGCTTCGTCTCTCCCGAAGGATCGCCCGCAACGGGTTCGTCCAGGCTTTCCGGACGATAACGCCGCAAATGGTCAATCGCAAGGTTGCGCGCCACGGAAAACAACCAGGCATCAAAGTTCCGGCTGGGATCGTAACGCCGGATGCGTTCGGCAACGCGCAGCCAGGTTTGCTGAAACAGATCTTCGGCCAGCGCCGGCTCGCGCACGAGCCGCAAAAGATAACGATAAAGCCGATGCTGATACCGCGACAGCAGCACTTCGAGTGCCTGCGGATCGCCCCGGCGCAAACGGGCGACGTCGGAATCGAGGCCCACGCCTCCCTCCCAGCTCAAGACTGCTACTTGGCCCATCATACTTTCCCTATATACGTTTCGGGGTGGCAAAAAGACTCACCGCCCGCGGAGGAACTTACCCTTGTCCGGCGAGCGAGAAAAGGGGGCGGAAAGATCGCAGACACCCGCAGTGATACAATGGCTCGCTTCTTCAGCTGCACCTTGCAGGACTCTTGCAGCATCGAATCTCGGGAGGAATTCGAGAGTGCACAATGTCATCATCATCGGCAGCGGGTGCGCCGGACTGACCGCCGCCATCTACGCGGCCCGCGCCGATCTGAAGCCTCTGGTCATTGACGGCCACGAACCCGGCGGGCAACTTGGCCTGACCACCATGGTCGAAAACTTTCCCGGCTTTCCCGAAGGCATTCTCGGACCCGACCTCATCGAGAACATGCGCAAGCAGGCGCAGCGCTTCGGCGCCGAGTTCAAGGCCGGGGCGGTCACCGAAGTGGATCTCACGCGGCGGCCGTTTACGATCGTTGCCGGGAAGGAGACCTACACAGCCCGGACGTTGATTGTCGCCGCGGGAGCGTCGGCGCGGATGCTGGGTCTCGAGTCTGAGCGCAAGCTCCTCGGATACGGCGTTTCCACGTGCGCGACCTGCGACGGGTTCTTTTTCCGAGGAAAGGAAATTGCAGTGGTAGGTGGCGGGGACACCGCGATGGAAGAGGCCACGTTCCTCACCAAGTTCGCGAGCCGCGTGCACCTGATCCACCGCCGGAAGGAGTTCCGCGCGTCCAAGATCATGCTGGACCGCGCCCGCAGCAACGAAAAAATCCGTTTTGTGACGCCTGCCGTGATCGAAGAAGTGCTCGACGTCTCCAAAGGTGCCGTCGAAGCCGTAAAGTTGCGCAATCCCGAAACAAACGCGGTGTCAGTTCTCCCCGTGCACGGCGTGTTCGTAGCCATCGGACACGAGCCCAACACAAAGATTTTCCGCAGCAAGCTGGAGATGG
>DASQHY010000075.1:0-5644 GCA_035631855.1 Candidatus Acidiferrales bacterium | reverse complement strand
GCAGATTGGTGAGCGCGCCGTGAAAGTGGAAGCGCTGGCGGAAGCGGTCCGGCCTGTGTATGCAAAGCGGCTCGATGCGCGGCTGAAGGACCTTCTGGGCGAAACGGCGATCGATCCGGCGCGGCTGGCGCAGGAAGCAGCGATTCTGGCCGAGCGCGGAGACATCAGCGAGGAGCTGGCGCGGCTGCGCAGCCACGTGCAGCAGTTTGCGAGACTTCTGGAGGGGGCGGGCGAACTCGGCAAGAAACTGGATTTCCTGCTGCAGGAGATGCACCGGGAAGCCAACACGATGCTGTCGAAATCACCGGGAGTGGAATCGGAGGGACTGGCCATCACGTCACTGGGACTGGAGATCAAGGGCGAAATCGAGAAGCTGCGCGAACAGGTGCAAAACGTCGAATAGAGATGGGAGAAACTCTCCAGCCGCTGGTGTTCATTGTTTCCGGACCTTCGGGCTCGGGGAAGTCTACGCTGGTGCAGCGGATGCTGGAGATGCCCGGGACCATGCCTTCGATTTCGTGCACCACGCGTCCACGGCGGGCGACCGAGAGCAGCGGAAAATGCTATCATTTTGTTTCCGAGGCCGAGTTCGAACAGATGGCGCGACGCGGCGAGTTTTTGGAGTACGCGCGCGTATTCGGAAAGCACTCTTACGGCACTCCGCGGCGCTGGCTGGATGAGGCGAAGCAAAAGGGATTGGACCTGGTGCTGGAGATTGACGTGCAGGGCGCGGAGCAGGTGAAGAAAAAACTGCCGGGCGCGGTGGCGCTCTTTATCGTGCCGCCGTCGCAAGAAGAACTCGAGCGGCGCCTGCGTGACCGCGGCCAGGACTCCGCGGAAGAGATCCAGCGCCGGCTGAACCGGGCGCGCGACGAAATCCTGGCGTTCCGGAAGTATTATGACTATTGCGTGATCAACGACGACGTGGAGCGAGCCGGGCGCGAGGTGCAGGCGATCGTAACCGCGGTGCGCTGCTCGAGCGCGCGGAACGGGCAACGGGTGGCAAAACTACTGGAGTCTTTCGGAGGCTAAATTCCGTATGACGGTACTGAAGGATGCACCGGAGAGCAAGTTCGCGTATGTGGTGGTGGCGGCGCGGCGCGCACGCCAGTTGATGGCCGGAGCGCCTCCGATTGTGGATCGTCCGCACTCGCAAAAACCAACACGGATAGCCATGGAGGAACTCGACCAGGGCGTGCTGGAATACGACTTGGCGGAAATTCCCCAGCCCGATGGCGACAAAGGCGAAAAGCGGCGCAAGGGATAACGCGGCGATGAGAATTACCCTCGGTGTCTCCGGAGGAGTGGCTGCCTACAAAGCGGCGGAGCTTGTGCGCCGCCTGCAGGAAGAGCGCTTCGAGGTGGAAGTGGTGATGACGCGCAACGCGCGCGAGTTCGTCACCCCGCTGACGTTCGCGGCGCTGACCGGCAAGAAAGTGATTACCGAGATGTTCGGGGAGGAGGCGGGCGGCCCGGCAAACGTGGAAAGCGCCATCGAACACATCGCGGTGGCGCAGCGCACCGACCTGCTGCTGATTGCTCCGGCAACGGCCAACACGCTAGCGAAGCTGGCGCACGGAGTCGCGGACGATTTTCTGACCACGCTGTACCTGGCAACCACCGCGCCGGTGGTAGTGGCGCCGGCGATGAACGTGAACATGTGGGAGCACGCGGCAACGCAGGAGAACCTGCAGATTCTCCGCGCGCGCGGCGTGCGTGTGGTGGACCCGGACGAAGGGTACCTGGCCTGCGGGATGACGGGCGCGGGACGCCTGGCATCGGTCGAGACGATCGTGCAGACGGTGAGGGAAACGCTGCAAATCCGCCGCGACTTCGAAGGGGAAACTGTTCTGGTAACCGCAGGGCCGACGTGCGAGGACCTCGACCCGGTGCGCTATTTCACGAACCGCTCTTCGGGGAAAATGGGATACGCGGTGGCCGAGGCGGCGGCGCGGCGCGGCGCGCGCGTGGTTCTGGTGAGCGGGCCGACGGCGCTCGGAGCGCCCGAAGGCGTGAAGCGCATCTTTGTGCGCACTGCGGAGGAGATGCGCCGGGCGGTATTCGCGGAACTCTCCGATGCGACCGTGGTGGTGAAAGCTGCGGCGGTGGCTGACTATCGTCCGGTGGCGAAGCACGCAACAAAAATCAAGCGCGGAAAAGCGCGGCTGACCGTGGAGCTCGAGCCGACCACGGATATTCTGGCGGAAGTGGCGCGTGACAAAGGCGAGCGGATTCTGGTGGGGTTTGCCGCGGAAACCGACCATGTAGCCGAGCACGCCCGGGCGAAGCTCGAAGCAAAGCGCGCCGATTTGATTGTGGCCAACGATGTGACGGCCGAAGGGGCCGGGTTTGACCAGGATACGAACGTGGTCACGCTATTGGCGCGGGACGGCCGGGAAGTTTCGCTGCCGAAGATGAGCAAAGGGGATACCGCGAACCGCGTTCTCGATGAAGTGCTGCGGCTGAAAGATGTGTCGCGGCGAGCTCCGGCAACCCGCGGCGCCGGGTCGTAACGCGCCCCATGACTCTTGCACTCGACGAACCCACACGAAAAAAACTGGAAGAGACGCTTCGCTACTTCGAAGAGATCGGTGTGCGTGAGTTTTTCACCGATCGCGCAAGGCAGGGCGCTGACGAGGCTGTGGCAGTCCCTGCGTCCATTCAGCCGGTTGCAGCGCCACGGGTGGGCGTGTTCGCCGCACCTGAATTGGCGACACCCGCCTGGACCCCCATTCCGCAAGGGCCGTCGCTCTTTGACGCCATGGACCGCGTGGAAAATGATTCGCTGGAACGCATTCGCACGGACATCGGCGATTGCAAACGGTGCCGGCTGTGCGAGCGAAGGACGAACATCGTCTTCGGCGATGGCAGCGCGAAGGCCGAGTTGGTATTTGTCGGCGAAGGGCCGGGACACGATGAAGACATTCAGGGCCTGCCCTTCGTAGGGCGCGCCGGCAAATTGCTGAATCAGATGATTGAAGCCATGGGCTTGCAGCGGCGGGACGTGTACATCTGCAACGTGGTGAAATGCAGGCCGCCGGAAAACCGCGCTCCGGAAAAAGACGAAATGGCGATCTGCTCGCCGTTTTTGCTGCGGCAACTGGACGTGATCCAGCCGAAGGTGATTGTGTGTCTGGGGGCGGTGGCGTTGAAAGCGCTGCTTGGAGCCGAAAAGGGCATCACGCAATTACGCGGGCAGTGGCTCGAGTACCGCGGGACGCGTCTGATGGCTACCTACCATCCCGCTTACCTGCTGCGGAACCCCAATGCCAAAGGCGATGTGTGGAAAGATCTTCAGAAGGTGATGAACGTTCTGGGACTCCAGGCAAGAAGAGAAGCACGCCTTTAGCCCGGCGCGCCTGAACACGGCAGCGACGCCACTTTCCGGCGATCACGAAGGCTCCTGCCGCGAACCTGCCCTGCTGATACACTAATTCCCGCTCATGGACGCTCCTTATTGTGAAGTTGCGCTGCCGGTGCCGCTGCGGAGTGTGTTCACGTACGCGGTCCCGATTCCATTGCGGGAGCAGACTGTGCCAGGCAGCCGCGTCGTGGTGCCGTTTGGGCGGCGGGCCATGGTGGGAGTGGCGCTGAGCCGCACAAACGAAAAGCCGGAAGGGCCGCAGATCCGGGAAATTGTCCAGGTGCTCGATGGGAACCCGGCGCTTCCCCCGGCGCTCGTGGAGCTGGGCCGCTGGGTGGCGGATTACTACGTTGCGCCGGTGGGCGAAGTTTTTCGGGCGATGCTGCCGCCATTGGTCGAAGTGCGAACCAAGCGCGAAGTGTTTCAGACGCCCTCAGGAACCCAGGCCCATGCCGCGCTTTCTCTCCGGAGCGATCTAAGCGATTCCGAAAAAGAGGAGTGGGAACTTCTGGGGCAGTTGGCGCGGGAAGCAAAACCGATCGGGGTCCATAGCTTGCGCAAGAATCCGCGTGCGGAGGCTGTGCTTCGGCGGTTGCAGCGGCGCGGATGGATCGAGATACGCGAAGTGGCGGGGGGACGCAAAGGGCGGACGCAGAAGATTGTGGCGTGGAAAGGGTTGGAAGGAACTGTAGAAGGCAAATCCATCGCCACCATCGAGCGCGTACGAAAAGTGCTGGCCGAAGAACGCGGGCCTCTGCCGCTCCCCATGCTGTTGCGGATTGCAAGAGTTTCTCGCGCTGTGGTGTCGCGCCTCGTTCGCGTGGGGACGCTCGAGACCTGGGATGAGCCGCTCGATCCCGGCGAGGATCCTTTTGATGCGGACTTCGTGCCGCCTGCGAATGTACTGAACGCGGAACAGGAACGCGCGGTGGGCGAGGTGCGCGGGTGGCTCGATGCGCGGGAATTTTCCGTGGCGCTGCTGCACGGCGTGACGGGCAGCGGAAAGACGGAAGTGTACTTACGAAGCGTGCAGGAGACACTGGCGCGCGGCCGCACGGCGCTGATCCTGGTGCCGGAAATTGCGCTGACGCTGTGGGTGGGGCGGCTGTGCCGGGCGTGGTTCGGGGCGAAGTTCGAAGGCGTGGCGGTGATGCACTCGGCGCTCGGCGATGCAGAACGCGCGCGCGAATGGTGGAGAGTGCGCCGCGGGGAAGCGCGCGTCGTGGTGGGGACACGCTCGGCGGTGTTTGCCCCGCTCCAGAATCTGGGGCTGGTGATTGTGGATGAAGAGCAGGAGAGCAGTTACAAGCAGGAAGAAACCCCGCGTTACAACGGGCGGGACACCGCGATTGTGCGCGCGAAAAAAGAACGGGCGGTGGTGCTGCTGGGTTCGGCAACACCGTCGCTCGAGAGCTATCACAACGCGCGGACGGGAAAGTACAAGCTGCTGACGCTGGAATCGCGCGTGGAAAACCGTCCGCTGGCGCGCGTGGAGATTGTGGACCTGCGCGAGGAGTTCAAGAGC
This sequence comes from Candidatus Acidiferrales bacterium, assembly GCA_035631855.1. Classification (GTDB taxonomy): domain Bacteria; phylum Acidobacteriota; class Terriglobia; order Acidiferrales; family UBA7541; genus DASQHY01. The sequence goes on along the minus strand of DASQHY010000075.1, from coordinate 755 downwards.
ACGCACCGGACCGGGCCGATTTCCACACGGCTGCACGCGGCGCTCGCAGAATGCCTTCAGAACGGCACGCAGGCGGTGGTGCTGATCAACCGGCGCGGGTACTCGTGGTTTGTGATGTGCCGGAGCTGCGGCGCCGCGGTGCAATGCCCCAACTGCAGCATCTCGATGACGTTTCACAAGAAGCGCAACCAGCTTGCGTGCCACTACTGTGGGGCCACACGCGGCGTGCCAAAGATCTGTCCGAAATGCGATTCGGAACACATTTATTTTTTTGGCGAAGGTTCGGAGCAGGTCGAAGAACAGCTGCGCAAGGAGTTTCCCGAGGCTCGGATCGCCCGGCTTGACCGGGATACCGCCCGCACGAAGCGGGCGTACCAGCAAATTCTCGGAGCTTTCGCCGACGGACGGCTCGACATCCTGATGGGAACCCAAATGGTTGCCAAGGGGCACGATTTTCAGAAGGTCACACTGGTGGGAGTGGTGGCTGCGGATGCCTTGCTGAGCCTGCCGGACTTTCGCGCCGCGGAGCGCACGTTTCAATTGCTGACCCAGGTGGAGGGCCGCGCGGGGCGCGGAGAACTCCCGGGAGCGGTGCTGGTGCAAACGTATTATCCGGAGCACTACGCCATTCAGGACGCGGTCAAGCAAGACTTCACCGCATATTTCGAGCGCGAAGTGCACTTCCGGAAGATGATGGCGTATCCGCCGTTTACGGCGCTGGCGAACCTGATTGTGCGGGACCGCAAGATCGAAAA
>DASQHY010000074.1:0-8890 GCA_035631855.1 Candidatus Acidiferrales bacterium | reverse complement strand
CGGCCGAGAGTCCGTAGCCCCAACTCCTGAGGCCCGCGGATCAAGTGGCCGCCCGGCGCTTCGATATTCTCGCGCTGGAGAGCGGTGCGAACATCCAGGGGCGTCAAGGCGTGCGCCGTGAGTTTTTCTGCATCCACGAGAACGCGAATTTGCCGACCTTGCGCGCCGACCAGGTCAATCCCGCCAACGCCGTCCACGGCCTGAATCGAGCGGCGGACCTGCTTGTCGGCAACTTCGGTCAGCTCACGGCGGCTGGCAGGACCGGAAACCAGGATGGTCAAGATGGGATCGGAGTCGGGGTCCTGTTTGCTGATCACCGGGGGAAGAGTCTCGGGGGGAAGCTTGCCGATGGCGGCGGAAACTTTTTCACGGATGTCCTGCGCGGCTCCCTCGATGTCCCGCTCCAAGACAAACGTACAGGTCAAATGGGCCATGCCCTCCGTCGTGTACACGGTGAGTTCGTCAATTCCGTTTACCTGGGAGATGGCGTCTTCGAGAGGCAGGACGACGCTCGAGGTGATTTCCTCAGGAGTGGCGCCGGGGAGTTGCACGCCGACGTCCACGGTGGCGGGATCCGCTTTCGGAAACAGATCCACCGTCAGTTCGCGGAAGGAAAAGGCTCCCAGGGTGACCAGGAAAGCGATGAGCATCACCGCGAAGACGGGATACTTGACGCAAGTCTCTGCAATCTTCAAAGCATTACGCCCCGGAGGGGATCACTTCGTGCCGCCAGCGTCGCTCTGGCGGTCTTGCTCGCGCACGATGGCGCCGTCGCGCAGGCCGCCCTGGACGGCAATGGCGACGCGGTCGCCTGCGCTGAGTCCTTCGACGACTTCCATCTTGCGCATTCCCGCGTCATCGGTCTGCAACCCGGGCTTGATCTGGCGCTCCGCCACACGATACCCGTTCATGACGAAAACCTTGTAGACGCCGTAGCGGTAGGTAACCGCCCGCTCGGGGACAGTCAGCGCCTTCTCCTCGACGGTGCTGGGCATGGAGGCCTGCAAAAAAAACCCGGGCTTCAGACGCGCGTCCGCATTGAGGATCAACGCTTCCACATCGAAGGTGCGGGAATCCTGGCTCACGGCGGGATTGATGCGCTGGATTTGACCGTGAAAGACCTGACCGGGAAAGGCCTCGACCTGGACATCCACGGTCGCTCCGAGCTTGACTGAGCCGGCCCAGCGTTCCGGCACTTGCAGGCGCGCGCGCAGCTTGTCCGTGCGCACGACCACCATCACCGGACTCTGCGCTTTCAGGTATTCGCCGGGACTGACGTTTCTGGTCTTGACGGCTCCCTGATAGGGCGCGCGGATGGAGGCCTCGGAGAGTTTTTTCTCCGCGAGCTTGGCTGCGGCTTCGCTGGATTGGAGCTGGGCCTTGAAGCGATCCACGTCCTGCAAGGAGACGTCATAGGCGGCCTTCATGGCTTGAAGCCGCGTCCCGGCTTCGTCCAATTGCTGCTGGGGAATCAAACTCGCGCGATACATTTCCTGCGCGCGGCGGAATTTTTGCTCGGCATCGGATAGGTCAGCGGCCGCGCGCTGGACAAACGCCACGCGGCTGGGATCGGCAGGCGGCGGATCGTTGGGGCCAATGCCAAGCTGCGCACGCACCTGGCGAACTGCCGCGCGCTGGCTGTCCAGTTGGTATTGCAATTCGACGGGATCCAGTTCCACCATCACCTGGCTCTCGCGAACCGAATCACCCACGTCCACCAAGACTCGGTCAACCCGCCCCTCCACTTCGGTGCTTACAGTGCTCTCGTCCCAGGCATAGAGAGAACCAACGGCCTGAACGTTGCGGCGGATGGTTTGCGTGGCGACAGGGTAAGTCTTAACGTCGATGGGATTGCTCGCGTCGCCGAGCACGCTGGAGGATTCGCCACGACCGCATCCGAGAGCGCCAGAAATGAGGAAGGCACCGGCGAGGACCAGGACGCCGGAGCAGCCGATTGATTTGAATTGACGAAAGGCCGACATTGGCTGTTTCAATGGTCTAAATCCCTTGGACGTGGCCGCTGCATTCAGGTTTCATCCAGATAGTTTTGAGGACCGACCGCATCCCGATTGCCGGCCTCATTTTGCCACATCTCTTGACAGGGCGCGAGCAGAGCTTCCCGCTGTCCTGCGCCCAGGATTGGACGACTCGAGCGCAAGGATACGCGCGAAGGGTGAAGCGACGTAAAGATGGTCTGGCCTGGGCGAAATCAGGAGAGTGAGGAGTCGCCGAGGTCGGCGCGGCGCCTTTCAAAGACAATTTCGCAAAGCTTGCCATGATCCCTGTATCGGAAGATGATGCGATGCCCCGTTTGAAGCTCGCCACGACTCGGAATCTTCGTGCGGGAGAGAACCAACCATTGGCCTCTGACCGAGTAGTGACCCTCCAGACCGCGGAGTTGGTAACTTCCGTCGGAGTTCAGGACCAGCGGCGGGCTGGTACACGCGACACTCTTGCCGGCAATCTTGGCTTCCGAGCAAACATACCTGCCCGCGACGACCGACTGAGCGCGGCTCGCAGGCGAGGCCACCAAGGAAAGTCCTATGAGGACTAGGAGGAGGACCCAAGGACTCTTCGGAAAGCGCATGCGGACCTTCCGCTCCGGCGGGCTGACTCGAGCCCTCAGGGCTCGCCAGAAACCTTCGATGAGGGAGCAAGCAAAGAGCCATTATGAGGACTCGCTAATCCCTTGCAGCTCAGTCGTTTAACAGAGGGTGGAAGTCCGGTTTGGAAAAGACGCAGCCGAATCTCTTACCGCGTTGGAACATTGGGGGAAACTCAATTCACACGTGTCCGCTAGTTGAGGCGAAGCACTCGGGGGGCCAGCTTGATGCTCAGGCCGGCTCGCGAAGGAAAGTCATGCGCCGGTCGAGCGCCACCCCCGCCATGTGAGCGCAGCCGCTTCGTTCGCGATGGAACCAGGAACAACTTGCCGGAACAGCCATGCATAGATTCTCCAGCGCCGTCAAGACGGCGTAGTAAATGCGGACGGCGCGGAGCTGCGCGGTGTCATCAGCTACAACACCTGTTTGCTGGATGAGGCCCACGAGCCGTGAGAACGCACCCGCCTCCACTTGGCCGGGCTGCAAACCGGCGCCTTCCAAGGCTTCACGCGAGATCTCCAACTTCGAATACATGGAGATCAGCGAACGGCAATAGGAAATAAAAAATTGCACCAGCGCTGCAACGGAAATGAAAAGTATCAAGGCCGCAATCATCGCGGCACCCCCGCGACACGAGATACCATGGACCGGGCCTCCTCAGGACCTTCGGCAAATTGCAGAGCGAGCATGCTTGCTGTCCCCCCTTTACAGCCCTTGCATCGTCAGGAGCAAGTTTGGGCTGTAGGGACACGCGCGACAATAGTACGGAACGACAGAAGAGTGAGAACGAAGGTACCGCTGGAGGGATGTTTCACACTGGAACAGCACGCGACCGCGCGGCGAGAAGGGTTCGCGAAGCTTATTTCTCTCGAGGAAGCTCCGGGATTGCCGCGCCGTCCTTGCGGGGATCCGAAGCGCCGAAATTGACTCCCGCGGCGAAATCGCGCATCACGGCTTGGCCTCCACCCATAAAGGCAGAGAAAGCGCCGCGGAGATCAATTTCGTGCCCTTTTTCCTGCAATTCCTTGCGGACATTCGCAGCGAAGCGGTTTTCCATCGGCACATCGCATCCGGAAAAAGAGTGCTTGCTGAAGCGCGGGTTTTCCAGCGCCGCCTGAATATTCATCTTGAAATCCACGACGTCGGCAACAAACTGCGCGTGGGCCTGGGCCTGATTCCAGCCACCCATAATGCCGAAGGCGATGCGCAAATCGCCCTTTTGCATCATGGCCGGAATGATAGTGTGGAGGGGCCGCTTGTGGCCGGCCAGCGCGTTGGGGGAGGCCGGATCGAGGGAAAAAAGCGCGCCGCGGTCCTGCAAGGCAAACCCAGTGCCCGGGGCGACCAGTCCGGAGCCGAAATTCTCGTAGTTGCTCTGAATCAGCGACACCATGTTGCCGTCGCGGTCCACCACACTCAGGTAAATGGTGTCGCCACCGGGAAGGTTCGGTTCACCGGGCGCAACATCGCAATTGGCTTTGTCCATATTGATTTTCGCCGCGCGCTCTTTGGCATACGCCTTTGCCAGGAGACCCTCGACCGGCAGTTTGCTCACGTGGGGGTCGCCGACATAACGCAGCACATCGGCGTAAGCCAACTTCTTCGCCTCGATCATGACGTGCAGGGCCTTTGTAGAGTTCGCGCCGAATTGCGCCAGCGGAAAATTCTCCATGATATTCAACATGATCAGCGCGCCGATGCCCTGGCCGTTGGGCGGCATTTCGTACACGGTCCAATCGCGATAGGTGGTGGAGAGGGGCTCGACCCATTCCCCGGAGTAGGCGGCAAAATCATCGGGGGTCATCACGCCGCCATGTTTGCGCGAAAGCTCGACGATACGCTTGGCGATCTCACCCTTGTAGAAGGCGTCGCGGCCGTGGTCGGCGATCTGGCGCAAGGACCATGCGAGATCGGGATTGCGGAATACTTCCCCCAAACGGGGCGCGCGGTCGGAGATGAGGTAGGTTTTCGCGGCGGCATCATTGGCGCGGAGGAGATCGACGGTAGTGGGCCAGAGCATGGAAACCATTTCGCCGACGGGGAAACCTTCTTCAGCGGTGCGGATGGCGGGCGTGAGAAGCTCGTTCAGTTTCTTGCGGCCAAAGCGTTCGGAAAGTTTCTGCCAGCCGTCCACGGCGCCAGGGATCGTGACCGAAAAGATTCCGGTCACAGGCATCGCGCGCAGGCCTTTTCCTGTGAGCAGTTCGATGTTCATTCCTTGCGGGGCCCAGCCGCTGGCGTTCAGGCCGTGCAGCTTGCCGGTCTTCGCGTCGTACACCATGGCAAAAAGATCGCCGCCGATTCCGTTGGACATCGGGGCGATAACGCCCATCATGGCGTTTGCGGCGATGGCGGCATCCACGGCATCCCCGCCGCGCGCGAGAATCTCAGCTCCAGCTTGCGCGGCCAGCGGCGACTCCGCGGCCACGATGCCGTACCGGGAGATCACCATGGAACGGGCCTGGCCGCGCTCTTGCGCCTGCATCTGCATCGGGATCATTGCACTAATCACCAGCAACACCGCCCCAAGCCAGCGCGCCAAACCAGAACTTCTCGCCATAGCACTTCGTCCCTCCGCACAACGGTCTTGCCCTTGCGTGTTCTTACGGGCACTCTCGCCGATTTACATCGCGCACTCTAGCGTGAATCTGGGGCGCAAGCAACGGCGTCGTGGCGTGCAAGGCTTTCAAGAGCCAATCCGGCTGTTGACACCAGGCGCGAGGGTGCGCGACCCTTGCAAGACAGAGGAGACGCGCGGCTAAACGTGCTTGGAAAGGCTGGACTCATGAACGAAACCCCGCAAGAGTACACGCAACGGATTCTGGGCTATGTGGATGGGAAGAATGCAGTGACGGTTCAGAAAAGCACGCCGAAGAAGATCGAGCGGCTCATTGCGCGGCTTTCCCCGGCGCAGCTTCGGCGGCGGCCCGCCCCGGAAAAATGGTCCATCACAGAGATTCTGGCGCACCTGGCGGAGACCGAGTTGGTCTGCGGGTACCGCATGCGGATGATTCTCAGCGCGAACGGCACGCCGATTCAGGCGTTCGACCAGGATGCGTGGGCGCGCAGCGGCAACTACGCGAAGACGGATGCGAAAGCTTCGCTGAAAATGTTCCGCATGCTGCGCGAAAGCAACCTGGCGCTGTTGCGCTCGCTTCCCAAAGAGCGGTGGGATTGCTTTGGAATGCACGAGGAGCGCGGCAAAGAGACGATTGCCCACATGACAAGAATGTTCGCGGGGCACGACGTCAACCACTTGACGCAGATCGAGCACCTCGCCAAAGGGAGCCGCGGCTCCGGCAAGTAACGCACGAAATTGCCGGTTGATGCCTCAGGTTCCTTACGTGAACTCTATTGCGGCGGAGCCTTGTCAGTTTTCTTGCCGAGTGGAACTTCGCCCTGGAAGATAACCTTCGTACGTGACCCGAACCGCTTGTATTTTGTGTACTTCACAATTTCTCGTATGTGGACGTCACCGCTGGTGAAGTGCAGCGTGTCATCGGCACGGGCGTAGGTCGGGAACCAGTACTGGCCGTCGATCTGCTCGCGGTAGGTCACGAAAGTGGCCGAGAAGCTTTCGTGGTTGTTCTCGCGCCCCTCCGGGACGCTCTTGCCGCAGGTCTTGACGATCTGAAGGTCGTGATCGTCCACCCAGACTCGGCCCTGGAAATAACGCCTGCCGTTTTCCATCTTCTTTGGAGCAACGTCGAAGATATAGGCATCGATTTCGTCCAGGTGCTGTATGCCCGCATACAGAACGTTGTATTGTGGGAGGTCTTCGGTGTTCAGGACAAAAATCATTCGATTGCGAATGTCGTCGAAGTCTTGCTTGGTCATCGTTACGCGGCTGAGGGTGGACATGGGGGCGAAAGTCACGGTTTCCACACGATTGCCCTTATTGTCGTAGGTAATCTCTGCGACCTCGCGGAATTCTCCATCCACAGCTGAGCCGCTCAGGGTTTGTACGGTGACATCGCGCGCGTAGGTGTAGTTGTCGCGGGCCTGCTTAAAAATGGCTTCCTTGGCGGCAAACGTTTGAATGATCTCTTGCGGGGTTATGCCCTGCGGCTGCGCCCTGTTCAGGGGGGCCGCCCCATCCTCGCAGTTGGTCTGCGCGGCGAGGACGGGGGGAGAAAGCAGCGTCAGCAATAACCACATTCCCGGCCAGGTGAATTTCTCGATCCTCATGTTTGGCTTTTCCCTGAAATTCTACGCATCATCTTCATGCGAAGACAATAGCGAGTTGGAGGGGCGGGACAGTTTCGATAGAATGGCAATTGGCCATCGCGAGAGAACTAATTTGGCACAGAAAGACATTTCACCAAGTGAGGGCACGGGCGCGGCAGCCGGCGCGGCGCGTGCCCGGACGCCCGAGCCGGTGCCCCCACAGCCTGGACCCTCGGCCGCCGAGCGTGAGGTCGAGTTCTTTCTGCGCGCGGAAGATGGTGATCCGTTTGCTGTCCTGGGACCGCACCCGGTAGTTCATTCTGGTGAGCGTTTTCTTTCCATCCGGAGCTTTCAGCCGCGCGCGTCGGAACTCACCGTTGTGTTTTCAACCGCACAGCCTCCCTGCCCGGCGGCCAAAGTTCATCCCAGCGGATTCTTTGAAGCCGTCGTTCCCTACTCCGAAGCGCTGGTGAAACGCCCGGGGATGTACGGCTTCCGAATACGCGACGACAGCGGTGCAGAAATTCTGATCGCTGATCCCTACTCGTTCCCTCCGTTGCTGTCCGATTTCGATTTGCATCTGCTGGGCGAAGGCACGCATTACAACAGCTATGAAAAACTTGGGGCGCACCTGCAGACCATCCAGGGTGCGCGCGGGGTGCACTTTGCGGTGTGGGCGCCCAATGCGCGGCGGGTGAGCGTCGTAGGCAACTTCAATCAATGGGACGGCCGCGTCCACCGCATGCGTTCCCGCGGAACATCGGGGATTTGGGAGTTGTTCATACCCGGAGTGACCGAGGGAATGATCTACAAATACGAGATTCTGCCGCGGGACGGTCCGCCACTCCCATTGAAGGCCGACCCGTATGGGTTCGGTGCGGAGTTGCGCCCGAGGAGCGGGTCGGTGGTGGCGAGCCTGGAGAACTATGCGTGGACCGACGCGGCGTGGATGGGGGAACGTGCGCGGAAGAACTGGCTCGACGCGCCGATTTCGATCTACGAAGTTCATCTGGGGTCGTGGCAGCGAGTCCCGGAGGAGGGCAATCGCTGGCTGACTTATGGCGAGATGGGCGACCGGCTGATTCCCTACGTCAAACAAATGGGATTCACGCACATCGAATTGCTGCCGGTGATGGAACACCCCTTCGACGGTTCGTGGGGATACCAGACGCTGGGCTATTTTGCCGCAACCAGCCGATTTGGCAAGCCGCGCGACTTCATGCAGTTTGTGGACCGCTGCCACCAGGCGGGGCTGGGCGTGATTCTCGACTGGACGCCCGCGCATTTTCCCCGCGACGAGCACGGTCTGGGCTACTTTGACGGCACGCACCTGTACGAGCACGCCGACCCGCGGCAGGGCTCGCACCCCGATTGGGGCACGCTGGTTTACAACTACGGCCGGAATGAAGTGCAAAATTTTCTGATTGGCAATGCGCTGTTCTGGCTCGACAAATATCATCTCGACGGCCTGCGCGTGGACGCCGTCGCCTCAATGCTCTATCTGGACTATTCGCGGAAAGAGGGTGAATGGGTTCCCAATGAGCTGGGCGGACGGGAGAATCTGGCAGCCATTGCTTTTCTGAAAAGATTGAACGAAGCGGTCCACGGACGCCATACCGGGGTGCTGACCATCGCGGAGGAGTCCACTTCGTGGCCCATGGTTTCCCGCCCGACGTACGGCGGAGGGCTGGGGTTCAGCCTGAAGTGGAACATGGGCTGGATGAACGACACGCTGCAATACTTCGAGAAGGACCCGGTGTATCGCAAGTATGACCACAACCGCATGACCTTCTCGATGCTGTACGCATTTACCGAGAATTTCACGCTGCCGCTCTCCCACGATGAGGTGGTCCACGGAAAGCGGTCGCTGCTGCACAAGATGCCGGGCGATTCGTGGCAGCAGTTCGCCAACCTGCGATTGCTTTACGGCTATCAGTTTGCGCATCCCGGCAAAAAGCTTTTGTTCATGGGAAGCGAACTGGCGCAGCGCGCCGAATGGAATCACGATGCCAGCCTTGACTGGCACCTGTTGGAATACGAGCCGCACCGCGGCGTCCAGCGTCTTTTGACCGACCTGAACGCCTTTTATGCCGCGGAGGCATCGCTGCACGAAGTGGACT
>DASQHY010000073.1:0-26085 GCA_035631855.1 Candidatus Acidiferrales bacterium | reverse complement strand
CCGGAGAACAGCTTGACTCCGTTGTCGTGGTAGGGATTGTGGGAAGCGGAGATGACCACTCCGGCGTGATACTTCCTGCGGCGCACCAGGCAGGCCACACCCGGAGTGGTGATGATTCCCGCAAACGCTGGGGTCACACCGGCTTGCACTAGGCCGGCGGCCAGCAGCGAAGCGATGTGCGGCCCCGACTCGCGGGTATCCATGCCAATCAAGACATGGGGTGACGGAGTCTTGCGGCGAAGATAGGCGCCCAACGCGCGGCCCGACGCGTAGAGCGTGGCGTCGTCGAGGGGGTACGTGCCGGGTACTCCGCGAATGCCGTCGGTGCCGAAGAGTTCTTTGGCCATGGGGGCCGCCACGCGGCGAGAATTCCTGGAGCAGGTCCGCCGGGCAGGTAACCGACCAGTCTAGCATAGCGGGCCGGGAGAACGATGGCCCCCGGCGGGGTTTGTCGGAGGATCAACTCACCTGCGAGGGCGGATGTTGCGCGCAGCGTTGTGATATGGTGAAGCGCAGGGAAAACGCCACTCGTACGCCATGAGCCCCGAAACCACTCGCAAGAGCTCGACGGCCAGCCAGCGCGTGATCGCCGCGGGGATTGTCATCGCCTTTTGCTACGTCGCGGCCAGCGTGGTGACCATGGTGCTGCTGTCGGTTCTGGTGGCTTATTTCCTCGATCCGCTGGTGGAAGGAATGGAGAGGCTCCGTCTCCCGAGGGTGCTCGGATCGCTGCTGGTAGTGATCCTCTCGGTCGCGCTGGTGGCCGGGCTCATCTACCTGCTCTACGACCGCGCCGAACATTTTGCCAACGACTGGCCGCGCTACAGCAAAGTTTTGCGCGAAGCCTCTTCCGCCGTCGAGAAGCGTCTCGAAAAACTCGAACGGGGAGTTTCCCAGATCGCCCCGGAAGGAGAGCAGCGGCCCAAGAATACCGTCCGCGTTGAAGAAGACTCACCGGTGCGCTCGCTCCTGGTGCGCGGGCTGGGGTCGCTCTACACGGTCCTGCTGGAAGTAACGTTCGTGCCGTTTCTGGTGTTCTTCATGCTGGCGGCCAAGCGCGACGTCTGGCACGCCACACTGCAACTGTTTCCTTCGAGCGAACGGACGCGGGTGAAGCAGGTGCTCGACAACGTGAGTGTCGTGCTGCGCAGCTACGTGATGGGAAATGCCTTGGTGTTCCTGATTCTGGCAGTGGTGAGCTGGGGATTTTTCTGGATGCTGGGGCTGGACTACCCGTTTCTGACCGGCGTGGTCTCGGGGCTGTTCAACTTGGTTCCGTATTTTGGCGCGGTGCTGGCGTGGATCCCACCGATGCTGATCGGGTTGACGCAGCGCCCGAGCATCGGGTTCTTTTTTCTCGTGGCGCTTATGCTCAGCGTCTTTCATCTCATTGCCATGAACTTTCTCATACCGGCTATGGTGGGGCGGCAAGTCCGGCTGAATGCGCTGGCCGTGACGGTTTCCCTGCTGTTCTGGGGATGGCTGTGGGGCGCCGTCGGGCTGCTCCTGGCGATTCCGATTACAGCGACGTTGAAAGTAATCTGCGACCACGTGGAATCATGGCAGCCGGTGGGACAGTGGCTGGGCGCGTGAGGCGACGCCGCATTACGAGTGGTGGGGGACACGATGGCGAAGAAACGGGCTGCTGAGGAAGTCGTTCTGAAATTGCTCGACGAGGCGTACGCCAAGCGGACCTGGCACGGGCCGAATCTGCGGCAGTCCATCCGCGGAGTGTCGGCAAAGCAGGCGGCGTGGCGCCCCGCTCCGGGGCGGCACAACATCTGGGAATTAGCGGTTCATGCGGCGTACTGGAAATACGCGGTGCGGCGGCGGCTCACCGGCGGCAAGCGCGGGTCATTTGCGCTGAAAGGCAGTAATTTTTTTCGCCGGCCGGTGGAGTTGAGCGAGCGCGCCTGGCGCGACGACCGCGCGCTGCTCGAACGCGAGCACCGCGCGCTGCGAGCTGCAGTCGTAGACTCGTTTCGCGCGGGCCGCTCGGAAAAACTCTTCCGGCACATTTACGGCGTCGCTTTTCACGACGTGTACCACGCCGGGCAGATCCGGCTGCTTCGCAGACTCTCCAGTTAAGGCAGGAAAAGAAGCCCTTCGACCTTTGCTTCATTCCTTCCGCAGCGCGATCGCTGATTTGTCAACGAGACTTGCCCCATGTTGACTCGCTTTAAGGCGCAGCCTAAGATGCTCCGCGAGGGAAACTTCCGCAGCGGCGGGTCATCGAGCAACCCGCGCACCCGTGCGGCATTCCGTGGGCCGCGGCCATGCTGGCACAGACTTTTTCTCATTTTCGCATCCTCGACAAGCTGGGCAGCGGCGGCATGGGCGTGGTGTACCGCGCCGAGGACACCTCCCTCGGCCGCACCGTGGCGCTGAAGTTTCTTCCCGCCGAAAGAGCGAAGGACAAGAGCGTGCTCGAGCGCTTCAAACAGGAAGCGCGCACGGCCTCGGCCCTCAATCATCCGAATATTTGCACCATTTACGAAATCGGCGAGGACTCCGGAGAGATCTATATCGCCATGGAGTACATCGAGGGGCAGATCCTCCGGGAGCGGGTCGGCCAGGACGGCATGCCGGTAGACGCCGTCATCCGCTTCGGGCGGCAAATTGCCTCTGCGCTGGAACACGCCCATCAGCGCGGGGTCGTTCACCGCGACCTCAAACTCGCCAACATCATGGCCACGACCCAGGGCGACGCCAAGGTTTTGGACTTTGGATTGGCCAGGCGCCTTGAGGAGCTGGACCTCACCCGAACCTCTCTTGCCGAAGCGCCGCTTGAGACGACCGTCGGGCTTGCGGGAACGCTTCCGTACATGGCGCCGGAACTCCTCGAGGGAAAAGCCGCAGGCCCGCGGAGCGATTTGTGGGCGCTTGGCGTAGTCCTATACGAGATGGCCACGGGGTGCCGGCCGTTCGCGGGCGGAAACTTCTTTCAGCTTTCCACCGCGATCATGAAGCAGCCTGTTCCTCCCCTTCCTCAGGATGTCCCGCCCGGGCTCCGCGCGGTGATTCTTAAGTGCCTGGAAAAAGAGCCGGCGCGGCGGTATCAGCGCGCAGGCGAAGTTCTCGCAGCGCTCGAAGCGCTGGGTTCAGGCACGGAGGACCTCTCCGCCACGTTCTCGGGGGCCGCACCGCAGGCTCTTGCGGCGCCTGCCGCCGGCAAACGCGCGCGGTGGCTGCGGCGCCTGACGCCTGTTTGGACCCTGGCCATCGTGTTGGGAGTGGTTTTCTGGGTGACAAGACCATCCCGCCCGCCGCACATTCGATCCATCGCGGTGCTGCCGCTGACGAATCTTTCCCGCGACCCCGACCAGGAGATCTTTGCCGACGGAATGACCGAGGAATTGATCAACGCCCTTTCGAAGATCAGCGCACTGCGGGTAATTTCGCGCACATCCGTGATGCAGTACAAGGGCACGCACAAGCCATTGAGCGACATTGCGCGCGAGCTCCACGCGGACGCGGTCGTCGATGGAACGGTGCAGCGCTCGGACGGCCGGGTGAAGATTTGGGCCAGCCTGGTGGACGCCCGGGTTGACCGCAATCTCTGGAGCAAGAGTTATGACGAGAATGTCGCGCAAATCGCCAGCTTACAGAGCCAGGTGGCGCAGGCCATCGCCGGGGAGATCCAGGTGCAGGTGACCCCTCAGGAATCGGCCAGCTTGTCCAAGAGCCGACCCGTGAACCCGCAAGCCTATGACACCTATCTCCGCGCGCGTTATTACTGGAACAAACGAACTCCGGGGGACCTGAACAAAGCCATCGAGTCTTTCAAGAGTGCAATCGAGATTGATCCCACCTACGCCCTTGCCTACGCGGGTCTCGCCGACAGCTACAGCCTCTTGAGCGTTTATGGTGAGCTCTCTCCGCGGGAAACCATGCCACGAGCTAAAGCCGCGGCGAAACGAGCTTTGGAAATCGATGCCGCTCTCGCGGAGGCACAAGCAACGCTTGCGAACATCGAGTGGGCTTACGATTGGGATGCTGTCACAGCCGAGGCGGAATTCCGCAAGGCGCTGGCGTCCAATCCGAATTACGCGAGCGCGCACCAGTGGTACGCAGTTTACCTGAGCAATCACGGCCGTCACGAAGAAGCGATTGCGGAAATCCTGCGCGCCAGAGAACTTGACCCGCTTTCGCCGATCATTGAGGCAAACACTGGGGCGGACTATTACTACGCTCGACAGTATGACCGGGCGATCGAGGAGTTGAAAGCGGCCGCCGAACGGGACCCGAATTTCTGGGTCACACATTCGATCCTGGGACAGACCTATCTGGCCATGGGGAGGACGGCCGATGCGACTGCTGAACTCGAAAAGGCCCGATCGCTACCACCTGAAAGCGTTCGGACCAGGTCCATGCTCGGGCGCGCCTATGCCGTAGCAGGACGCCGCGCAGAGGCGCAACGGCTGGTCGAAGAATTATTATCTCTTTCCCGGAAACGCTACGTCTCACCTGCATTCATCGCCATTGTTTATGTCGGCCTGGGGGAAAAAGACAAAGCCTTCACGTGGTTGGAAAAAGCCTATGCCGACCGCTCAGATTGGATGACCTTGTTGAATACAGACCCGTTGTTTGACCCACTGCGTTCCGACCCGCGCTTCCAAGACCTGCTCCGGCGCGCCGGTCTCTAGTTCTGATTTCGCGCACCCATCAACTCGAAACCACCATGACCCGGCGAGATAGATGCTTGCGGTGAAGAGTGCCGCTCCGCAGTGGTTGCGCAGCGCGCGGTTGCTTGACGTTGGGGAATGACACGACTAGACTAGCGCCACTTTCCCGTGCGGAGGCGCAATATGGCGATCCGAAGAGTCAAAGCGCTTGTGTCCAGAAAAGCGATCCACCGCGAGATTAAGAAGGCCCAGAAGAAACTAGCCGCGCTCGAAAAACGCGCCGCTCCAAGCCAGCACGACGCGATTCTTCGGCAAAAGCTGGAGCTCCATTTGTGTGAGGAGATTATCGACGACATATATCTTATAGGTTAAAGGGGCCGCCAATCTGTTGATTGATGTCCATGCGATGGTCGCGCGTTTCGCGGTTGGCGATGCGAAGACCCCAAAAAGCCCGCAGAACCGTGTTCTACCGCCGCTCGCCCTTCTTGGTCTGTTACTGGTCCGGCGGACAACTTATTTTGGAAAACTACATGGCTCGGAAGCGCGTGCGGGCGTCGCCGCTTGCCTTCGAGGTTCTCCAATTGTTCGACCGCTGGCGCTCTGCCGAATCGCTTGCGGGTCGTTTCCGCCAATTTGACGCGGCCATGGTGCGCAGCGCGGTCAGGGCTCTCGAACACCATTCGCTGCTCGAACGCCGGGATCGCAGGCTTTGTCCCCCAGAGCGGGCATGGAAAAACTGGAGTCCTGCTGCCGCCCTTCTTCACTTTTCCACTCGGGATGGCCGCTACCGGCCAGACCTCGCGGAGGTGGCACGGCGGCTTCGGAGGCGTGCGAAGACCGTCCCGATGCCCTCGTTCGCTAAGCATTATCCTGGTGCGCGGCAGATCCCGCTTCCCCCGCCCAACACGCAAGGCGATTTTCCGCAAGTGCTTTTGGGGCGCCGCACATGGAGGCGGTTTTCAAACCAACCTGTCCGGCTTCAGCATCTTGCAACTCTGCTCTGGCTCACCTGGGGGATCCAGTGGAGGGTCGACCTTTCCGGCATTGGCCGTGTCGCGCTAAAGACTTCGCCGTCAGCCGGGGCAAGGCATCCGCTAGAGGTCTACGTGCTGGCTCTGAGGGTTCACGGATTGCCGCGCGGACTCTACCATTACGCGCCGGACGCACATCGCCTGGAACTCGTTCGCCGTGGATCAAGCTCCCAGCAAGCAACGGGCTACCTCGCCGGACAGTCGTGGTTTGGCTCTGCGGCAGCCTTGATGCTGATGACTGCGGTATTTCCGCGGGTCCAGTGGAAGTACCATTCTCCTCGCGCCTATCTGACTGTCCTGGTCGATGCCGGGCACGTCTGCCAGACGTTCTGCCTTGTGGCCACCTGGCTGGGGCTCGCGCCTTTCTGCACGATGGCGCTGGCCGATTCGAAGATTGAGCGCGATCTGGGCATCGACGGGGTCCGGGAATCAGTCCTCTATGCCGCGGGAGTCGGCGCGCGGCCGGAAGGAGCCGGCTGGGCCCCTTGGCCTTCGCGGGCCTACGGCCGGCGGATTCCGAATCTTCCCTCCTTTGGCGCTGGCGTCAGGCAATAGTCATCGTGGCAAATCCTGGAGATTTCGCAGCGCTGCAACAACCTTGGCGATGTTGGGCGCCTCCTGGAGCAGGCGAATCGCAGCGATTCCGGCAGCACCGGCCTCCAGGCATAGCCGCGCATTCCCCAAAGTAATTCCGCCGATGGCCAGAACCGGGATACGCACACTCGCGCAAACCTCGCGCAGACGTTCTACTCCCTGAGGCGCTCCAAAGGCAGCTTTTGACGGCGTGGCAAACACCGGCCCGAAAAAAACATAGTCCGCGGCGTCGCGCTCGGCTTGGCGCGCAGATTCCAGCGAGTGGCACGAAGCACCGGCGATAAAATCCTTGCGGACGCGCCCGTCTGCCCGCGCCTTGCGAATCCACTGTGCCGTTTGCGCGACGGGCAGCGACGCCTCGCCCAGGTGTACGCCGCCCGCCCCTGCGGCCACGGCTACATCCAACCGGTCATTGATTAGCACCCGCGAACGGCCCTTCGCTTTGGGAACCGCGTCACGAGCCAGCGCCAAAAGCGCACGGCTTGGCAAATCCTTCTCGCGGATCTGCACCCAATCCACACCTGCGGCAAGCGCGCGATGGATGGTCAAAGAAAGATCCTCCAACAGTTGTTCGGAATCCGTGGGAGCGGGCGCCGTGAGGCCCGTCCGGTCGGTCACATAACACAAGATCGGCTTAGTTGTGGGAGACAACGTCGGAGGTCCAACGCCTGCGAACCATGCTCACGGCCACGGCAATGTCCAGCAGGCCGAGCCCGCTTACGGCTCCCCGCACGGCCGGGTTTAGCATCACGTGAACCAGCGAGGGGAACCGGTTGAGGAAGTAATTCTGCTCCCACAGGCCGAACCAGGGCAACAGTAGAAGCAGCACGCCCAGTTCGAAGCAGAGCAAGACCAGCAGCGCGTAAAGGATTCGGTTCATTGGGAAGCTGGCGCGGTTACTCGGTACGTTCCCCGAATGCGCTCACCCGGTGAGAGTAGCACAACAGCGGATTTAACGGCTTCTCTCGAGCGTGGAGATGCGGTCGGCAACGTCGCGGTAGTCAATGTTCATGGCATAAACCTGAGAGAAGCTTTTCAAGGCCGCGGTCTGGTCCCCGGCGGTTTCTTGCGCCACGCCCAGGTCGTACCGCAGGGCCATCACCGAATCGGGGTCCAGGCCGGGTGTTTTCAGGGCGCGCTCGTACCAGATGGCCGCGATGTTGGCCTGACCCTTATCCATGAACGAGAGCCCGAGCAGCGTGCAGCATTGCATTGCGTAGCGGAAGGCGCGGCCGCGCTCGTTTTCTTTGGCCACCTTCTGAAATTCGCTGATGGCCTCTTCGAGCAAGCCCATTTCGCGGAACGCAATGCCCAGGTTGTAGTGCGTTTCGAGGTCCTCGAGCTCGGTGCCCATTTCGCCCAATTCGGCGCGGAACTCGTCGAAAACGTCCTTGAGCGGCTCGTTGAAGTCCCCCGAAGAGACCCGTGAAGGACCTGCATCTCCCGCAGGCGATGCGGCCGCGGCAGAAGGTCCGTTGACCGGGACTCCTGCGGAGGGCGAAGGCACCACATCCGGCGCGAGTCCGAGTTCGTCCAGCTCCGCCGCAAGATCTGCCAGGAACGATTCTGTGGAGACTGCCGGAGCTTTCGGTGGCGGCCCCGCATGGGCAGACGCTGCGGGAGCGGCCGGAACCCCAGCAGGAGTCACAGGCTTGGCCGGCGGGACTTCCGGTGCGACCGGTTCCATCGCAAGTTCGTAGTCAGGTTCAGCTTCTGCCGCGGGCGCAGCCTCTTTCGACACGCTCAAGGAGGGAACAGGCTCTTCCTTCGGCAGCGCCGAGCCTTCCTTGGGCGGCGCAGGCTTTTCCTGTCCAGCCTCGAATTCGACGGGCAGTTCGAATTCGGCGGGAGGCGGCGTTCCTGCAGGGACTGCGGCTCCTGGTTTGGCGAGTTCGGCGCTGAACAAAGCCTCGAGCTTCACGGCCTCCGGCGCGGTGGCCACCGGCGGAGGCGCGGCCGGCGGAGCGGAAGGCACCTGTTCGGGCTTGGCCTGGTCCTTTACTTCTGTCAGCGCCGCCCACTCTTCGGAGAGATCCACTTCGTGAACCGCGGATTCATCTGCCGGGCGCGCTTCAGCCTCTGCCGCCGGAGCCTCCGGGGCTGGAGTGGGAGCGGGCGTGACGCTCTCGACGACCGGCGGAGGCGGCTCGACGGCCTTCGGCTGGGCCGCGGCGGCCAGATCTTCGTCGGCGATCCCGGAAGCGCGCTGGTAGCGCCGGCGAAGTTCGGCGAAGCGATCACCATTCTTGGTGTCGCCCCTTTCGCGGTAGATGGATTCCAGCCGCGCGGCCAACTCGGCCGTCTGGCGATCGTCCCCGGCGCCCAAATACAAGTCGAGGAGTTTCTCAAGCGTCCCGGTGTGGCGGGGAGCGCGGACCAAAACAGATTCCAAGACGCTGATGGCTTTTTGCGTCAGCCCATAGCTGGCAAAAAGGTCCACATCCGTAAGCGACTGGGTGATGAATTCCCGCGTGTCCGGGTCCAGGTCCGCATCCACTGTGGGCACGGCGGCACGGGCTTCGACCACGGGAGCTGTCCGTGGTTCCAAAGCAGGCGGTGTGTGCGCGGCTTCGGCAGCGTGCGGCGCCGCTTGCGTGTGGGTTTTCCCCTGCTGCGCGGCTGCCAGACGGCGGCGGGCCGATTCGTTGTCCGGCTGGCGGTCGAGAAGCTGCGTGTACGCTTTTTTCGCTTTCTCAAAGTCCCCTGCTTCAACGGCAGCGTCGCCGAGCTGGCTCAAGGCATCCGGGAGACGGAAGGAGTCGCTGGTCCGCCCGTAGGTTTCCACGAGCCATTCCAGCGGCGTCAAATTCCCCGGCAGCCGACCCGCCAGCCCATCGAGGATTTGCGTAATCCTCTCGTGGTCGCCGGCGTCGATCATGGGAATTCGAATCTGCTCGGTTATCCCCAGGGCTCGTTTTGCTTCGCCGGCTTCGATTAACGCCATGCAGACCCTGTGAACCATGTCGAAACTCTTGGGATCATGTTCGTAAACCTTCATCGCCAAGCGGACAGCCTGGTCCCAATCTTTTCCGCGGAGATACTGGTCCATCAGCAGACCGGACGCTTCGCCGCCGGTCTCGATCCCCGGCATTTTTGCCAGGAGTAGCGCCGCGTCGTCGCGCTTGCCGCCGGCGGCCATGGCGCGGGCCTTGATGGCCAGAGCCCCATCGTCTTTCGCCGAAAGCTTCAGCGCCTTGTCGGCGAGCTTCTCAGCCTCCGCGTGGTCGCCGCGCCCGAGGACGCGCTCCGCCGCGCTGACGTACGTCTCCACCGCATCCTTATTCCGGTTCATGGCGTGGTACAGGTCGGCCAGGCGCACCTGAATCCGGAGATTGTCGGGTTCGGCGTCCAGGAGCTTTTGCAGCAGTCCGACGCCTTGCTCCTGGCGGCCCGCCTTCAGATGGACCTCGGCAAGCTGCAGGTAGAGCGGCCGGGCCTCGCTCATGACGCCCTGTTGCACATACAACTCGGCCAGTTTCTCGAGCGGCCCGGTTTCCTCGGGAGCCAGCTTTGCGATTTTCTTGTAGATGGCGATGGCCTTGGTGACGAACCCGTCGCTGAGGAAGACTTGCGCGAGGCGCTCAAAATATTCGACCGCGTGCAGGGTTTCGCCCAGGCGGACGTACAGGTCGCCGACGGTCATCAGGGTGACCTGGTCGCGCGGCTCATACTTCAAAATGTTCTGGTATTCGCCGATGGCCTGAGGAATTTTCCCCTGGTTGAGAAACCTCTGCGCGCTTTCGACGTATTTGGTCTTGTTATAGGCCATTGGCCGACCCGGCTATCGCCCTCGCGGTGCTGCGCTGCGTGCGAGTTGTGTCCCTCTGATGATGCAGGGACACCTCCGCGCACAGGTATTCTTCTTCGGGGCGAGCAGGAACCACCCCCGCTTACCAGCCCCCTACCACAGTTGTTTACGCTACAGGCCCCGCGAACCCAAGTCAACGCAACCGCAAACGGGTGTGAACAGCCAGTAATCACTGTAGGTTACGGCACATTGGGGACCTTCACGGGAAGACCATCCAGCGCGACGGGCAGGTACCTCGCAGGCCGTTGAAGAATCCGCAAGCCTATGAAACCATTCGCTGCATGCCGGGAACTCTGTATGGGCGGGATTTGGCCGGTCTGCACAATACCTGCCATTTATTCCCCATCCTTCGATTGTTTGTAAAACCTTCTCTGCGCTTTCATGATTTGCTTTGTCCGCGTTTTCTGTGCGTGCCGCACGCTCAGATCTGTTTTGGTTTCCAGGAACCTTAGCTCGGCCTCCATCTTGCGGTAATTCTCCAGACGCTCGCGTGGGAGCACGCCATCTTCGATGGCCCGGGCAACAGCGCAGCCGGGTTCGCCGCGATGGCGGCAATCACGAAACCTGCACCCCTGCGCAAGCGCTTGGAGATCGTCAAACGCCTGCGAAAGTCCTGCGTCGCTTTCCCAAAGCCCCAATTCACGCATGCCCGGAGTGTCCACCACGACCCCGCCGCCCGGCAAGACGATCAACTGGCGCGACGTCGTGGTGTGCCGGCCGCGATCGTCGGCGATGCGCACCGGCTGAACGCGCAACACCGCCTCTCCGGCGAGCGCGTTCACAATGGTGCTCTTGCCCACGCCCGAGGAGCCGATGAATGCGGCGGTCCGCCCCGCTTGAAGGTATTCCCGCACTGCTTCAAGCCCTTGTCCCCGTGCTGCGCTCAGCGCATGCACCGGCGCGCCCGGCGCAACGCGTGCGGCTCCGGCGCAAACTGCGCCCACATCCGCGCAAAGATCCGCCTTGTTCAGCAGCACAACGGGCTGCGCGCCGCTTTCCCACACCAGCGCCAGGTAGCGCTCGATACGCCGCAGATTGAACTCCTGGTTGAGCGAAGTCACCACGAAGACGGTTTCCAGGTTTGCCGCCAGAATCTGCTCTCCCGCGCCGCGGCCCGCCTCCTTCCGCGAAAGAACCGTTCGCCGGGGCAGAATCGCCGTAATGGTGGCGCGTCCTTCGGCAAGCCTCGGCGCAATCACCACCCAATCGCCTACGGCCGGAAAGTCGTCGCGCTCCTCGGCGCGGTAGCGGATGCGTCCCGCAATCTGCGCCAGAAATTCGCCCTCTTCCGCGAGCACTTGATAGAACCCTTTGCTTTCCTCGGACACTCGCGCGGGCACACATCCATCGTTTTCTTCCTCTAGGAAGTGACTCTGAAAAAAGGGACTCCATCCCAGCTCAGTCAAACGCATCGAAGATTCTCCTCTTTCGACTGGGGGCCGGCTCAAACTCGCCGCTGTCGGCGGGAAAGCACGGGAATGGGTTGACCTCGCAGCAATCGAGTGGCATAGACAAACCACTACGCGCGAGGTTCTTCAGTTCTCAAAGAGAGGAATGAGGAGAGTCTGCCGGGGAAGGCTGGCTTCGGATCTTGCGGGCCGCAGTGCCGAGAGCGCGCCCCGCGTGCGTCCTAGCTTAAGCGGACAGAGGCAGACCTACCCTCATGGATGGATACCACAGACATAGGCGCCTCCTGGAAGAAAATGGCCGCGAGCATCACTCGCAGCTTGGAGCATTATAAGCGAAATGCCCGTGGGCGGGTAGAGGATTCTTCCCACAAGGAACAGAAAAGTGCTCGCGCAAATAATTCACCGGCCCTCCTGCGGCTTGTCGGCAGGGATCAGCTTCAGGTCAACGGATGCGTGGCCGCCTTCTTCGACCCGCACAGTCTCGCCTTTGGATTCGTACGGCTTCAAGAAATCGAGGTCGAACCAGGCGCCCGGCTCGACCTCCTCCCAACTGAACAGCTTGTATTCGCCCGGCGGGATGCCCCGCAGAACAAAACGCCCGTTCTGATCCGTCGTCGCGGTCTTGAACAGCCATTCTTGATTCCGCCGCGCCGCTTCCGGCACCAGCACCACCCACACGCCCGCCGCCGGCAGCGAATCAGCATTGGTAACGGAACCCTCGATGCGCGCCCCATTCGGGCTAAGCACCACCTCGAGCGTCCCATTGGGACCGCCGCGCTGAACCGTGATCCCGCTATCGAGTGCCTCCTCAGAACCATATTTTGCTGCCTTCAAATACGAATCCTCCGACTGACCATAGACCCAGACGCGATACGTCCCTTCCGAAACGTTGTTCAAGACAAACGAACCGTCCGACTTGACTGTACCGACCGACAAGACCATGTCCTCGGCCGGGCGCAGTCCGGCACGCAATTCTCCTCCCGAAAGACTTTCCTTGCCATCCCAAGTGACGTGTCCACTCAGCGAAGTCCCCGGCGCGATGACGAGGTTAATGCCTTCCACGTCTGCCGTACCCACGTCAACGGCCTGTTGGGACTGGTAGTTCTTTCCCTCATCGGACCAATGCGCGCGGACCCAGTAGGAGCCGGGGGCGACATTTGAAATCTCAAAGGCACCATCCGGGCTGTTCGCCGTTGCCCCTCCGCCAAAGAAGAACCAAGCAATTCGATTGTTCCTGGGAGTAAGCTGCACAAAGGCGTTCGCACCGGGCCTCTGAGTTATGGCATTAAATACCTTCCCGCGGATCTTCAAGACGCGCGTCCGCACCAAAACAAAATCTATGGAACGAATCTCCTCTCCCGCTCCCACCTGAATCGGAGTGGCCTTCCCCATATCCACGGTGCTGGGATAATAAGCAGGTAGGTAACCTTCGTTCGCTTCTTTTTCACTTGAGAAGATGACCGGGGAATTGTGGACCACAAGTCTTTCGGGCCGGTAATCAGCGCTGATGAAATAGCGCCCCGGAGGCAAGCCAAACAACCTGTATTCGCCCAGATCGTTCGTGTCATCGAAGGTTTTTGGGGCAAGCTTGCGCTGGCCGTTGAAGTATCCGGATCGCAGGGCAGACATTTGCACGTTTGGCAACGGCTCCCCGTCCTCATCGAGCACGCGACCCGTGATGACTGCGGAGGGAAGCATCCGGAAAAGAAGGTCCTTCATGCTCTGGCCAGGGCCGAGAGAGAGCAGCGCTCCCGGATCGCTCGGCGTCTTCTGCCCATACTCCTGCGTGACAAATCCATTGCGGCTCACATTGAGGGTGTAACGGCCCGGCTCTACATTCTTCAGTTCAAACTTGCCCGCCACATCCGTAAAAGCGATCCAGGCCTTGCCGCGCTGCTCGGCAGCCTGCAGACGCACCTTGGCGCGATTGAGTGGAGCGCTATCGCTCAGCTTCACGACGATTCCGGCAATGTTGCACTTGGCCGGGTCCGACAAGTTCGAAGGATTCTTAGACGGAGGGTCCTGGGCAGAGACCGACGAGGCAAAAACCAAGGCCGCAATGGTGAGCTGAACTGCTTTCATCTCTGAACCATCCGGAGAGTGGATTATATTATATAGAGCGTTACTCCCCGCTGTTAAGACGATCGGAGTGCCTGGACGGATGCCTTCCGATCTAAGGGTGGTTCTTGCAAGAGTTAGGGAACTTGCTGAAGCTTGTCGGCAGGGATGAGCTTCAGGTCAACGGATGCGTGCCCCCCTTCTTCGATGCGCACGGCCTCGCCTTTCGATTCATACGGCTTCAAGAAATCGAGGTCGAACCAGGCGCCCGGCTCGACCTCCTCCCAACTGAACAGCTTGTATTCGCCCGGCGGGATGCCCCGCAGAACAAAACGCCCGTTCTGATCGGTCGTCGTGGTCTTGAACAGCCGCTCTTGATTCCGCCGCGCCGCTTCCGGCACCAGCACCACCCACACGCCAGCAGCGGGGAGCGAATCCGCATTGGTAACGGAACCCTCGATGCGCGCCCCATTGGGGCTAAGCGTAATTTCGAGGGTCGCCTCCGAGCCTCGCTGAACGGTCAGCCCATTTTCGAGGGCATCCACTGTGCCGTACCGCGCAGCTTTCAAATACATGTCAAACGACTCTCGCGCGACCCACACGCGGTAGGCTCCCTCTAACACATTCCCCACAACAAACGACCCATCGTTTTTCACTTCTCCGCCGTTTTGGTCGTAGGGATCTTCGTCGGAAGTCAATCCGACGGTGAATCCCCCGCCTAAAGAACCCGTCTTGCCTTCCACGGAAAGGTGTCCGCGGAGCTCGATTCCCGGCGCGAGCACCAAGCTGACTCCTTCCACGTCCGCGTCTCCTACATCAACCGCTTGCTGTGCCTGGTAGCTTTTCTCGTCGCTGGACTCATAGGCCCTGACCCAGTATGGACCGGGAGCCAGGTCCGCAATCTCAAACGTGCCATCGGAAGCGGTCTGCCCCGAGTGACTGCTCATCTTGGATTCGGCCACGCCGCCTATGCGTGACACCGCGTACACCCACATATCCCCCCGTCTGCTTTTCGCGGCCGCCGCTCGGAAGGCCTTGCCCTTGACCTTCTGGACGCGTGAGCGCGAAAGTATGAAATCGATGGCGGAAACAGCCTCGCCTGCTTTCACTTGAATCGCCGCCGCCTTCGCCGCATCCGTCGAGTTCGGATAGTACGCAGGCAGATAAGCGAAGGTTGAATCTTTGTCATTCATGATGAGCTTCGAATTGCTGCGGACGAATTCATGAATGCCGTGTGTGTAGGCGGCCCGGACAAGGTAACGCCCTGGGGGCAAACCAAACAGCCGGAATTCTCCGAGATCGTTCGTCTCGGCTCTGGCTTCGTAATTGGAGAAGATCTTTCTCTTTCCGTGGGAGTAACCATAATGTAAGGCCGCCATCTGCACCCCGGGAAGCGGTTCGCCGTCCTCGTTCAGCACGCGCCCGGAAATTACGGCGGAGGGGAGCATGCGGAAGAGGAGGTCCTTCGCATTTTGCCCGGGGCTGAGGGAGAGGACCGCGCCGGGATCGCTCGGAGTTCTTTGGCCGTACTCCTGAGGAACAAAACCATCCCGCGATACGCGCAAGCGGTAGCGGCCCGGATCCACTTCCTTTAACTCGAATAGGCCGGCCTCGTTGGTATAGGCTATCCACGATTTTTCGCCCTCTGCGTCGGCGCTCAGGAGGACGCTGGCCCGCCGCAGCGGCGTGCTGTCACCTAGCCTGACAACCATTCCGCCAACGCTGCATTTCTCCGCTTCAGCTTTTCTTGTGGCGTTTCTCGACGGAGTCTCCTGCGCCAAGAGAGACCCGGCACAGAGGGCAAAAACACCAAAAAGACGAAACAGCTTCATCCACCCGCCCTTCTGCAAACAAAGTTAGACGCCCAGGGACAACTTCTGTTAACAGACGATGGAGCGGAGCGATGCGTTTCGCCCGCGCGAGTCTCAGAAATGGGCTGTGGTAAGGACTCTGAAGACTACGTTTTGGTTGTCCCGACGGGAACCGGCGCACCGGAAAGCGCGTTGTTGGCCTCGCGCAGACCGGCCTGGATGGTGTTTTCCCAGTCGAGATGGGGCACCGGGGAAGCCTGCGCCGCCTCGTACAAACGGACCGCATCCGCGGGCCGGTTGAGCTTGTGGATGCAAAGCCGCCCGGCGGACATCAGCGCCAGAAGCGACTGCCGCTCGGCCGGATAAGCAAGCGCCAGCTTGGCATACTCGCCGAGGGCGCGCTCGAAGCTCGACTGACTTTCGAGATGCCGGCAAATCTCGAGCCAGGGAGAAGCTGGAAATTTTTCTCCACCGGCGCTGACAAAATCTTCGTAATCCTGCCAGGCCGCATCGGGCTCGCGAGCCTTTAAGTGCGCTTGCGCGAGCTTGACGAGCGCATCGCGCCGCGCGGAAACATTCTGCGTCCGTGAGTAGAGTTGCTGGAGAAGCGTGAGGCCCTCGATGGAATCGGGCTTTTCGGCGAGGAGGCTTTGGAGGGAGGTGATGGCCTGATCCAGTTGGTCCGCCTCGAGCTGTTCGTGAGCCTGGACAATTCGCGGATCGGCCGTCCAAGTAACTTTCGCATCGATGACCTTCTCCGCCTTGGCTTCCAGGCCGGAATAACGCACCCCCAGCGCCGCCAGCGCACCGAAAACGAATCCCCCGACGTGCGCCCAGTGCGCGACCCCGGTGACGGAGCCGAACAATGCCCCGTAGAAAATCTCAATCAGCAGCCACAGCGGCAGCAGCATGAAGGCGGGCGCCTTAAAGCGCCGCACGCGGAAAACCGGCATCCACAGCATTTCGATTTTGGTATTGGGAAAGCGCGCGAGAAATGCGCCCATCAGTCCGGCGACCGCGCCGGAAGCTCCGATTGACGGAATAATGCTGGCGGGATTCATCCACGCGTCGAATTGGCAAGCCGCTGCTCCAGCAATGAGATAAAACGCGGGATAAATGACCCGCCCCCAGGTGTCTTCCAGAATGATTCCCGCCAACCACAGAAACCACATGTTGAAAATAATGTGCATCCACCCGCCGTGCAGGAACGTCGAGGTGATGTAGGAAATCGCAGCGGGATGCTGGGGAACAAAGCCGTACCGCAGAGTGATGGAGTGCGCCTGCATGTCCGCCAGTTGCTGCCCCAGCGAGTCCATCTCTTCCTGCGCGCGGTCGGCGTCCATCGTGCGCATTTGATCGTCCCATTCGTCGAAGACCTTGCGCCGGGGATTCTCCAATTGCTGCCAGATGGCGGGCTGCTGGCGTTGAAAGCCGTGAACAAACTGCTGTTCTTCCGCCGTGGTTTTCAAGTCGGGGTGCAAGGCGGCCAGCATCAGGACGTGCAGGCGCACCGGCCCGAACTTCTCGCCTTGCTCATCCATCTGCCAATGCGTGCCCAGAAAAATCACGACGTTGAGCGCGATGAACGTGATGGTCACCACCGGCAGGCGCCGGCTGCTCATGTTCTCGTGCCGGAGAGGGAAAAACATTCCACATCCTCGCTGCGAGCCGATGATCGAGATAGTGGGGCCCGCAGATAAAACGAAGCGGCGGCCTATCTGAGCCGCCGCTCAAATGATGTCTTTAGTTTAAGGGGAGATGTTGGGGAGAAGTGGGCCCACGCAAGGCGGAGTTGGCTATTGGTTACTATCGTTTTTGAGGCGTCCGGCTTTGCTGCGGTTCCTGTTTGCCGATGGCCCTTTGCGGAGAACACTTCGGAAACCCAACTCAGATGTGGCTATAATCGTTGGCGGTGTAACTTCAGAGGGAGGGAATGCGCCTTGACGGAGACCGTCAAACTGACGGCCATGGTCAAGGCTGCGGGTTGAGCGGCCAAGCTGAGTCCCGGTCTGCTGGACTCCGTGCTGCGCCGCCTGCCGCGGCCAACTGACCCGAACGTCCTCGTTGGGTTCGACACCAACGACGACGCCGGGGTGTATCTGGTCGCCGAGGATTTGGCGCTGGTGCAAACCGTCGATTTTTTCACGCCCATCGTGGACGACCCCAATCTCTACGGTCAGATTGCCGCCGCCAATTCGCTGAGCGACGTCTACGCTATGGGCGGGCGTCCGGTGTCCGCGCTTTCGATCGTCGGTTTTCCGGAAAACGGCGATCCCGCGCTGATGGATCAGATCATGCGCGGCGGGCTCGCGAAGATGGCCGAGGCGGGATGCAGCGTCATTGGCGGGCATTCCATCCGTGACGAAGAGATCAAGTTCGGGTACGCGGTGACGGGCGTGATCAACCCCAAGCGTGTCTGGCGGAATTTTGGCGCGCAGCCTGGCGACGTTCTGCTGCTGACCAAGCCGCTGGGGACCGGCGTGATCGCCACGGCCCTGAAGAAGAATCGCGCTTCGCCCGCGTCTCTGGATGCCTCCGTCGCCTCGATGACCCGGCTGAACCGCGACGCTGCCGAGGCTCTGCTGGAAGTAGACCGCCGCTCCGACGGTGCATCCGCTGTCATTCACGCCGTTACCGATGTAACCGGCTTCGGGCTTCTGGGCCACGCACACGAAATGGCGGTGGCAGGCGGCAAGTCAGGAACACCGCCTGTCTCGCTTGAGATCGACCACGCGCGCGTGGAGTACCTGCCTGGCGCCGTCCAGGCCGCGCGCGAGAAGCATCTCGCCGGCGGCTTGAAGAACAATCGCGACTTCGTTGGCGAGTGCGTCGGTTTCGAGGACGCGGTTCCGCAGGAGTACCGCGACCTTCTCTTCGATCCGCAAACCTCGGGCGGCTTGCTGGTGGCCATCGCCGCCGGTTCCGCTGACGCTGCGATCACCGCCCTCAAGCGCCGCGGCGTCACCGCGCAGGCCATTGGCCGCGTCATCCCCAAGCGCTCCCCGCTCATTCATGTTCGCTGACTTCGCCGATCCCCCGTCGTTTTCTCCGCGAAACTCTCTGCCGCGAGCCGCCGTCTAGAATTCCTATGGACACCATCACTCACGGGATTGCCGGCGCGCTGATTGGCAAAGCATTCTTCGACGGCGAGGATCTGTTCACCCGAAAACCGGCGACCGCGCGGCGCGTCGCGTCCATTGCGGCAACCCTCGGCGCAATTTTCCCCGATGCGGACATCATCCACGACGTCCTCTCGCGCGACCCTCTGACCCTGCTCAAGTGGCACCGCAGTTGGACGCATTCGGTGGTCATGCTCCCGGCGTTCGCTCTGGCCCTCGCCGCGCTCACCCGCTATGTTGCGCGCAAGCGCTCCTGGCCTTCTCCGTCGTTCGCCGTCTTGCTGCTGATCTACGGAGTGGGCATTGCCAGCCATATTTTTCTGGATTATGCGACTTCGTTCGGAACCATGCTCTGGACGCCGCTCTCCCGCGCGCGCGAGCAGTGGGACCTGCTGTTCATCATTGATTTCACGCTCACCGCCGTGGTTCTCCTTCCGCAGTTCGTCGCAGCGCTCTACCGCGCGCGTGACGCTTTTCCCCGCCGCGCGCTCCAGATGTGGCTGGGCTTTTCGATTTGCGCCGGCCTCGCCGCATGGCTTCAGACCCTTGCCGAGTTTCCGCCGTCGCTCGCAGCCGTGCTTTTGGTGATGGTCGCCTTGGCCGCGCTGTTTTTCGCGCCCGCTGTTGGTGGATGGGGCTACCGCGCTTCGTTCAAGAATTGGAACCGCGCCGGCTTCGCCGCATTTGTCGTGTACATCGGTATGGCCGCGTTCGCGCATCATTCCGCGATGACGCGAGTCGAGACGTTCGCTGCAGAGAAAGGAATCGGCGTTGAAACGCTCGGCGCGCTCCCTCTGCCGCCATCGCTTCTGCACTGGGACGGCCTCGTGCGCACGCCGCGCGGCGTTTATGAAGTGCGCATGAATCTTCGCGATCCGTATCCTTCCGGGCTCCAGGATCCCATTGAGTATCGCTATTATCCCGACGCGCCGCCCAACGAGTTCCTTGCCGCCGCGCGCCAGCTTCCCACCGTGCGGACGTATCTCTGGTTCGCGCGTTTTCCCGTATACCGTTGGCGGAAGGAAGGCGATAACACCGTCGTGGAGTTCAACGACCTGCGCTTCTTGCGCAGCCGCCGCCGGCCGTCGCCGTTCACCTATCGCGTCGTCTACGGTGCGCAGGGAAATGTTCTCAGTCAGGGGTGGGCGAAAGAATAAGAAGCGCTGCCGTGGCTCACTTCTTGTCGGCGGGGAAGATGACCACGCGCCGGTCGTCGCCCATGCCTTCGCTGGCGGTGCGCACCCCGGAAATTTCCTTTAAGACCAGGTGCACCACGCGCCGCTCCCGCGACGACATGGGATTCAGGCGGAACGGTTGCCGCGATTCCTGCACCCGCTCGGCGGCCACTTTTGCGGCGAGCTTCAGTTCCTCGAGGCGCAGCGCGCGGTAATCCCCGCAATCGAATCGCAGGCGTTCGTGGAACTGCGGCTCGAACCGCAGGACACGCAGCGCCAGGTATTCCAGCGCTTTCAGGAGTTCCGCGTTGCGTTCGAGCAGCAGGTCCTGATCGCGCCCGCGAAAATCCACCACCATCTCCGGATCTTCCAGCTTGTCGCCCCCGGCAGACGGCGCGGCTTCAGCTTCCATGCGCACCGAAAAAGAAAGATCCAGCCGCGCGTGCTTCAGCACCTCTCCCAGGAATCGCGTTAGTTCCGCCGCCACCGCTTCGCGGTTCGTTTTTCCGTCAATGATGTAGGGCTTGCCCATGTCTCAGTGCAAGATAGCGCGTCATTTCTTCTTACCGCGCACGGGCTTTGCGGACGCCGGCGCGGGGTGCGTCTTGTTCAAATACCACTGCTGGCCGATGGCCACAATCGTGCTCGTCACAATGTAAAGCATCAGCCCGCTGGACCACGGATAAATAATGAACATTCCGCTGAAGATGATGGGCATGAATTTCATCATCTGCTGCTGCGAAGGATCGGTCGCCGCCACCGGGGTCATCTTCTGCGTAAGATACATGGAAATCGCCGCCAGCACGGGAAGAATGAAAATGGGGTCCCGGGCGGAAAGGTCGCGTATCCAGAACCAGGGCTGGTGGCGCAGTTCGATGGTGGCGCCCAGCATGCGGTTCAGGCCGAACCAGATGGGCAGTTGCACCAGGCTCAGAATGCAGCTTGCGCCGCCGAACGGATTGATGCCTTCGCGGTTGTAGACCGCCATGATCTCCTGCTGTTTTTGCTGCTGCTTCTCCGTTTCGCGGAACGAGTATTTCTTGTAGCGGTCGTTGATCTGGCGGATTTCCGGCGCCACCTTCTGCATCTTTTGCATGGTGCGCCAACTGATCACTTTGAGCGGGTACATCACCATGTTGATGGCAAACGTGAGCGCGATAATTGCCCAGCCATAATTGGCGATGTACTTGTGTTCCCACTTCAGGAGATAAAACAGCGGGGCGGAGATGAACTCGAACCACCCGAACTGCACCAGGGCATTGAGCGGCGGGGTCATCCGCTTCAGCTCGTCGTAATCTTTTGGCCCCACATACACGCGCAGTTCGAGCGTCCCCGGAGCCGCCGAAGGCCCCGCGGCCATTTCGGCCACCGGCTCCTGTATGGCTTGGCCGTTTTGGAGGTATTTGTACTGAAGTACCCAGGCGCGCTGCGTGACTCCCCGCGACGCCGCGCCTTCCGGTTCGGGGATGAACACCGCGGCGAAATAGGTGTCTTGAATCCCCGCGTAGTCGTACGGCCCGGGCCACAGACCCGAAGGAAGCGTATTGGGCGCGCCAAGGCTCTTGTGAGCAGTCAGATCGAGCTTTCCTCCCGCGCTCTTGAAAATCATGACGCGGTCGAACGGCGCGGGGTTGATGACCGTGGTGTCTCCAAACCCGCCGCGCCACGCAATGCCCGCGGCGACCGCCTTTCCATCTACGCGCACCGTGGTGTCCACATGCACCACGTAGCTGTGGTCGAAGTGAAATTCCTTGGTCACTTCCAGGTGGCCGTCGCTCCATTCGTACCGCAGGTCGGCGGGCGCCTGCACAGTTTCCGCCGGCGTCGAAGCAACATAGAGCGCCGAATTGGCCGCAGCTTCCTGCGTGGCATCATCCAGGGCCAGCGAGAATGGCCAGCCGTTCAGTTGCTCTGCGGCGCCGGGATGAACCAGGTCCAGCGTGCGTGGCGGCTTGTTGTCGTCCTCATATTTCTTGAGTTTCCAGCTCTTCACCACCGCGCCGCGATTGGAAAACTCCACACGATACAATTCGTTTTCGACGACAATCGTCTTTTCCTGAGTTGCCACCCGCGGTTGAATCGCCTGCGGCGCGGGCTTGCTTGCCGCTTTCGCGCCCCCTCGCGCGGGTTGCTCGGGTGGTTTTTCCTCGTTCACCGATGCCGCAGGACCTGCGGCCCCGCCCTGCGGAGTCTGCGGCGCAATGACCCCCGGAGGATTCTGCCCGGGTGGCGGAAGCTTCGGCCCGAAATACTTGCTCCAGATGACGATGGCGATAATCGCCAGCACCGAAGCGAGCAGCATTCGCCACTGCGGCGACATTTCCTTGTTTTGCGGATCGCTCACGAACGGGTTCCTTCTTTGGCGGGCACCGCATCAACGCCTCCGCGCGCAAACGGATGGCAGCGCAAGAGGCGCTTCAACGCCAGCCAGGCGCCCGTGGCCACGCCATGCACCTCAATCGCCTCGTACGCGTATTGGGAGCAGGAAGGATAGAAACGGCAGGAGCCCATCATCAGCGGCGAAAGAAACGCCTGATAGCAACGCAGCGCCGCGAGCGCCGCGCGGACGCCCGGCCCGTGCCGCCGGGCCGTGCCTCGGTAAAACTCCGGGCGCGCCGGAGTCACGCTTGCGCTGCCGTCTGGACCAAGCGCAGTAGCTCGGCTGTCAGCGCGGAAAACTCCGCGCGCGCCGCCGAACTCCGCGGGTGAATGACGATGTCCCATCCCGAAGGTATCTCCGAAAAATTCCGCCGCAGGATCTCGCGGATGCGCCGCTTGATGCGGTTACGGACCACGGCCCCGCCCAAAGCCTTCTTCACGCTGATGCCCACGCGGCTGTGCCCCAGGCCGTTGGCCCGGACAAACGCCGTGAGCTGTGCGCTCGCGCGCCGCCGCCCGCCGCGATAGACGGCCGTGAATTCCGCGCTCCGTAGCAGCCGCACCGCTCGAGGAAAGCGCTGCGAGGTTGGCGTCCCGTGAGGCGGGACCCGCGCGGGGTCAGATGGGCGTGAGGCGATGACGTCCCTTCTTGCGGCGCGCCGCAAGGACTCTCCGTCCGCCCTTGCTCTTCATGCGCGCCCGGAAGCCGTGGGTCTTGTGACGGCGGCGCACTTTGGGCTGAAAGGTGCGTTTCGGCAACGAGAACTCCCCTCAGGCCGCGTCCGCGCCCCGAGTCAAAACAGCTAGTGTAGTCGAGCCTTCAGAAGCGGTCAAGGAAACTGCTGCCGCTCAACTCCTGGCGCCGCTGCTTTCTCCCCATCGCTCATCGCAGAAGCCATGGAACTCCGTTGACTCCGGCTCACTTGCGGATGACCGCCCCGAGGGCTATCTTAGCGCCGCCGGACATGCAGCAAAGAGAGGTCTCTCATGAAGCGTACTGCGAAGGGGATGATTGCGGCCTGGACAGCGGTCACTTGCCTTGCCTGCGCAAGTTTCGCGCAAGAGAAGCCCGCGGCGCGCAAACCGGCCGCGAAGCCCCGCGCCGCAGCAAAGCCTCAAGCCAACCATTCCCCGGTGGCGGGCGCAATGGAAGCGGTGTTTGCCACAAAGACGTTTGAGCAAGCTGCGATCTCGCCCGACGGCAAAAGAGTCGCCTGGGTCGAAACCCTCATCGGCAAAAACGGAGCGCCTTCAGGAAACACCGCCATTTATCTCGCCGATGCAAAGCCCGGCGCAGCGCCTCGCCGCATCACGGCGGGCAGCGGTACATCGGATTACGCCGAAGGCAGCGTCGCGTGGTCGCCGGACAGCAAGCGCATCGCATTTTTCTCCGACGCGGCCAAGCGCGGCCAGCAGCAGCTCTACGTCACCGGCGCGGAGGGAGGCCCCGCAAGAAAACTCACCAGCGTTGTCGGTTTTCTCGCTGCGCCTGCATGGTCGCCCGACGGCAAAACCATTGCCGTGCTCTTCACTGAAAATGCCACGCGCGCCTCCGGGCCGCTCGCCGCCGAAACCGTGCAGACCGGCGAAATCAAGGATTCCGTCACCGAACAGCGCCTCGCCCTCGTGGACCTGGCCACCGGAAAGCTCCGCCAGATTTCTCCTGCGGACATGTACGTCTACGAATACGATTGGTCGCCCGACGGCAAGCGCTTTGTCGCCAGCGCCGCCTACGGCAATGGTGACAACAACTGGTGGATCGCCGAGCTCTACACGCTCGATGCCGCGGGCGGCGAGATGAAGCCGATTTACAAGCCCAGCCTGCAAATCGCGAATCCCGCGTGGTCGCCCGACGGAAAGCACATCGCCTTCCTCGAAGGCCTGATGAGCGATGAAGGGCTCAATGGCTGCGACATCTTCCTCGTCAACGAATCCGGCGGCGAATTGCAGAATCTCACCCCCGGAATGAAAGCGTCCGCGACTTGGCTCGCCTGGCAGCCCGACGGAAAGAAAATTCTGTTCGCTGAAAATGTGGATGGCGACGCCGGCATCACCACCGCCGATCCCGCCACCGGCAAAATCGCGGAGCTGTGGAGGTCGGCGGAAACCATCACTGCCGGCAGCGCGTTCGCCTTTTCCATCTCGCTGTCGAGCGACGGAAAAAACGCAGCGTTGATCCGCAACTCCTTCAGCAGCCCGCCGGAGATCTGGGCCGGGCCCATTGGCGATTTCCACGCGGTCACTTCGCGCAACGCCGGCCTGAAGCCCGCCTGGGGCGAAGCAAAAAGCATTCACTGGTCGAGCGACGGTTACACCGTGCAAGGTTTCCTGCTCTATCCCAAGGATTTCGATCCTTCAAAGAAGTATCCGCTGGTGGTTCACGTCCACGGCGGACCCGCTTTTGCCAGTTCGTCGCACTGGCCCGGCGTGCATGATTTCAGCGTTCCGCTGTCGGCAGCGGGCTACTTCGTGTTGTTTCCGAATCCCCGCGGAAGCTACGGCCAGGGCGAAGCCTTTGTCCGCGCCAATGTGAAGGACTACGGCTACGGCGACTTCCGCGACATCCTTGCCGGCGCCGACGAAGCCCTCCGCGTTGCTCCGATTGATCCCAACCGTATCGGCATCACCGGCTGGAGCTACGGCGGTTACATGACCATGTGGGCGGTCACGCAGACCAACCGCTTCAAAGCCGCCGTGGCCGGGGCGGGCATCGCCAACTACCAGAGCTACTACGGCGAAAACTCCATTGACCAGTGGATGATTCCGTACTTCGGAAAATCCGTTTATGACGACCCGGAGGTGTACGCGAAAAGTTCGCCGATCACCTTCATCAAAAATGTGAAGACCCCCACGCTCGTCGTCGTGGGCGACAGCGACGGCGAATGCCCCACGCCGCAATCGTACGAGTTCTGGCACGCGCTGAAAACGCTGGGCGTGGAAACAAAATTTGTCGTTTACGAGCACGAAGGGCACTCGTTCGCCACCCCCGCGCACCAGCGCGACGTTATCGCGCGCACCGCGGAGTGGTTTACATCGCACTTGAAGTAGCTCGGCGCCCGCCTTCCGTTAGAAGCGGAAGCCGATGCCGCTGCTGAGGCGGATGGAATGCAGGCGCGGCCCTCCGGCCACCGCGAAGGGAGTCCCGTTGAACAGGATTCCCTTGCGCGTGCTGTAGTAGATGTGCAGGTCGCTGGCATCGAAGCGCAGCACGGTTCGCGGTGAGGCGTAAAATTCCACCACGCCCCCCAGGTCCTCGACAAAGTTCGTTACGCGTTCGCGCGGCAATGGCCCTGGCACGGTGAGGTTCGTGGACAGCGCGGCCGAATAGCTGTGGAACCCCGGCCGCACTTTTCCGAACAGGCCAATTCGGTTTCGCCGGATGCCGGCTTTGATCCCGAACAAACCCTGCAGAATCCGTCCCCCGTCGTGTACTCCCGCGCTCGCCGTGTTTCTCGGAAAAAAAATCAAGGAAGAATCTGCGTAGAAAAACGGAAGAATTTTGTAGGAAAAAAATCCGCCAGCCCCGGCGTCGGTGCGCACACCATCGAGCGCGCCTTCGCGCCTGCTCGTGAAAGAAGCGAATTCCGGGCCGAATTCCAGTTTGCCTGACACGGATTTCTCTGCGCCAGTCTCGCGAAGCGTCCCCAGCCGGTAACCAATCCCCGCGCTGATCCGCAGTCTGTCATCGATACCCCCCGGACCGCTTAAGGTCGTCAATCCATTGCTGACGGTGAAATTCGGAACTCGGATCAGGTAATTCGTGACCTCAAATCGCGTGATGAGCCGCGGCGTTGGATAGTACTCCATGCCGCCGCCAAGACTCAGCGTGAAATAGTTCGCCGGCCCGGTTCTGACGGGAACTGCCGTGGGATCTATGATGACATCGCTGAAACGCGTCAGACCCGGCCGGATGAGCCCGAACAGCGCGAACCTGCGCGTGTTGACAACCTTGGCGCGAATTCCTGCCAGCGCTTGGAACGTTCTTCCGCCGGGGAGCCGGAACTGCGAGGGTACGTGCTGGGGAAGCAGGCCCACGTGCGCCTCCACCGCAAGACGCGGCGTCAGATTGATATCGA
>DASQHY010000072.1:0-24826 GCA_035631855.1 Candidatus Acidiferrales bacterium | reverse complement strand
TCTCTCCTGAGCAAACGATCCGGTTCTTTCCGCGCGACGCTGCCGATTTGAGGCGAAGCGAGTAGAATGCGGCGTGATGCTTCGCGATTATCTGTGCCGCACCGGTCTGCAAGCGGGGCTGATGCTGGCGTGCGCGCTTCCGTTGGTGTTGATGGCCGCGTGGCGCTCGCGCCCGCGGCGCTGGGGCTTATTGCTGTTCGTGGCGTCGTTGGTTGTCCTGGACATTGCCCTCGATGAAATCCCTCGCCTCGGTGTTTTCCGGCACCTGCACTGGAGTTGGCAGGAGAGCATCCTCTCGACGGCGTGGCCGTTCTTGCTGGCCGCGCTGGTTCCGGGAATCACGTTAGGCTCGATTGGCGTGACGTCGCGTTTCCGGCCGGGCTGGCTGAAGCCATCGTGCGCCGCGGGGTTCCTGGCGCTGGCGGTGCCTGCGGTGTTCTTCGTTCTGGGGGCGCGCAAGAGACTCGACGCGGGGAGCTGGGTGTTCCTCGCGATTATGCCGGGGCTCGCCGAAGAACTGGTGTTCCGGGGAGTGTTCCAGTCGTTGCTGAACCGCGTTTTCGGGAAGCCGTGGCGGCTGGCCAACACAGAGTTCGGCTGGGGGCTCGTTATTACGTCCGTACTCTTCGCCGGGGCCAACGGGCTGATCTCCGTGGACCCGCAACTTCATGCGCGCATCGTTCCCCTGGCGGCAATTCCCGCGTTTCTGATGAGCTTGGTTTCCGGATGGATCCGCGAACGCTCGGACAGCGTCTGGCCGTCCGTGGTAGGCCATAATCTGAGCAACCTGGTGATCCCGTTGGCGAGCCTGTTTAGTTGATTCCGACGCATTCCGAAACTACACGCAGAAGCGCGTAGCCAGGAGTGGCTGTGCCACGGGGGCACAGGCTGAAAGCCTGTGCTGCTCGGGGAGGCGACGAGCGCGTGTGCCGGGCTGAAGCCCGGCGCTACACGAGTGGGCGAGCAGTGGCGGCGGAACGCTGGCGCTGCGCGGAGGGCGCAGAGAGATTCACGGCGTGCCCCGAGCACGCGATGCCAAGCACAGGCTAAAGCCTGTGCTACTGTAAGCGGATGGACAGGATACTGAAATATTTTCGGGACAAGGCTGTGCTCATCACCGGAGCTTCTTCGGGAATCGGAGAAGAGCTGGCGCGGCAATTGGGGCGGGCGGGCGCGAAGCTGACGCTGGCGGCGCGGCGGCGGGAGCAGCTCGAGAGCGTGGCGCAGAAAATCGCGGCAACCGGGAATCCGCGTCCGTTGGTGGCGGAGTGCGACGTGACACGCGACGGCGACGTCGAACGCGCCGTGGCGGAAACGGTCCGCGAGCGGGGGAAGCTCGACGCGGTGTTTGCCAACGCGGGCTTTGGAGTGACCGGCGCGCTGAAGCAGCTTACGGTGGAGGATTACCGGCGGCAGTTCGAGACCAACGTGTTTGGAGTGCTGCGCACGGTGTACGCGGCGCTGCCGGAAATCGAGAAGACGCAGGGAAACGTGGTGCTGATTTCGAGCGTGTCAGGCTGGGTGGCGACTCCGGCGGGCTCGGCGTACTGCATGAGCAAATTCGCGGTGCGCGCGCTGGCCAATGCGATTACTCCGGAGCTGCGGCGCCCGGGCGTGAAGGTGACGCTAATCAGCGCGGGCTTCGTGGCGAGCAATATCCGGCGCGTGGACAACCAGGGGAAACTCCATGCCGAGGCTGCGGACGCCATTCCCGCATGGATCCAGATGAGCACGCAGCAGGCCGCGCGGAAAATTCTGCGCGCGGCGACGCGGGGCAAGCGCGAACAGATTATTACGCTGCACGGAAAGATCTTCGTTGCGATCGAGAGATTTCTGCCGTGGGTGAACCGTGCGATCGCCAGGAGGATGACGCGGGGTTACCGCCGGAGCCTGTGAGGCGTGTCATTGACTCGCAACGATGAAGGTGATTGAATTCACACCGAAAGGGATAACCGGCCAGATACAGCTGTGCGAAACCTGAAGAGGAGATGAATCACATGAAACGGATAGGTCTTCTAGCAGCGATTCTCTTGGCGAGCTCGGGCCTTCTGGCGTGGTCGCAGGAAGCCAAGGCGCCAGAAGCGCAGAAGAAAGTCAAGAGGGGCGAGATTAAAGGCACGTCAGCAAGCTCCGGCAAGGAAATGTTTCAGGAATACTGCGCCGTGTGCCATGGAAAAGAAGCCAAGGGAGGAGGGCCAGCCGCTTCCGAGCTGAAAGTGCCACCCCCGGACTTGACCACGCTGGCCAAACGGAATGACGGGAAATTCCCTGCGGACCACGTGGTCAGCATCCTGAAGTTCGGAGGAGAGGCGCCGGCCCATGGCCAGGCGGACATGCCCATCTGGGGTCCTCTGTTCAAGTCGCTGCAGGGAACCAGCTCCGGCGGAGATGCTCAAGTGCAGCAGCGAATCTCGAACTTGACGCACTACCTCGAATCGCTACAGGGAAAATAAATAGCCTCGATCTCCTCAGCGGAAGAACGCGAGGGCTGCAGAGGTTCCGCGACTGGCATCCGGCTTTGCGGGATTCCTGAAGCCTGTCCTACCTAGCGAAGGTCGTGGATGATTTCGCGGGCGGCGTTGGCGCCGGAGGCGCCGGTGAGGCCGCTGCCGGGATGCGTGCCCGAGCCGCAGAGAAACAGGCCGCGAATGGGCGTGCGGTAGCGCGCCCAGTCGAGCAGCGGACGCATGGTGAAGAGCTGGTCGAGAGCGAGTTCGCCATGAAAGATGTGGCCGCCGGTGAGGCCGTACGTTTCTTCGAGATCCTGCGGCGTGATGGTTTGCGTGGCGAGGACGAGGCGGGGAAGATTCGGCGCGTAGGCGGCGAGGGTGCCGAGAACGACGCCGGCGAGTTCCTCACGCTGCGCGGACCAGCCGCCGTTTTTCAGTTTGTACGGGGCGTATTGCATGTACACCGACATGACGTGCTGCCCTTCGGGGGCGAGCGAGGGGTCGGCGATGCTGGGAATGGTGACGTCGAGATACGGCGCGCGGGAGAATTCGCCGTACTTGGAGGCGTCAAAGGCGCGTTCGAGATAATCGATTTCGGGGCCGATGTGGATGCGTCCGGAAAGCATCTGGCGTGCGGCATCGGGGTCATCAGCGGAAGCGAGCGCGGAAAAAACCGGCAAGCCGGAAAGAGCGAGATTGATTTTGGCCGACGTGCCGGAAGTACGGTAGTGCTGCACCTTCATCAGAAAATCGGGATCGAAATGGACAGGATCCACCATGCGCAGGAAAGTGCGCTGGGGGTCGGCGCCGGAAACCACGGCCGTGGCCGGGATTTCCGTGCCGTCAACGAGGAGAACAGCGGAGACCTCGCCGTCCTTCACACAGATTTCGGCGACTTCAGACTCCGTGCGGATTTCCACGCCGGCACGCTGCGCGGATTCGGCCAGGGCGCGGGTGAGCGCGCCCATGCCGCCGCGCGGGTACGCCGCTGAGCCCACCGGATGCGGGTCGGCGGCGGAGCGGAGCAGGAGTACCGCGCTCGAACCTGCCGACCACGGGCCCATGGCCGTGCCAAAGATTCCGCGCGCAGCGATGACAGCGCGGAGAAGCTCGGTTTCAAAGAATTCGGCGACGAGGTCGGCGACGGCCATGGGCCCCCAGCGGAGGAGACGGAACATCTCTTTTTTGCCGAGGCCGCGAAAGCCGCGGCCGACTTTGAAGAGGTTCCAGAGGGCGTCGGGCGAGGGATGGTCAATGGAAGGCGGCGTGATGGAAACCACCTGGGCGAATACCTGGGCGATGCGTTCGAGAGTGCGAGCGAATTCGGGGTAGTTACGGGCGTCGGCGGGGGAGAATTTTGCGATGCTCTCGGCGGTTCTCGCGTGATCGTCGTAGAAGAGAAGCGCCTGGCCGCCGGGCGCGGGAGCAAAAACGCGCGGGTCAGGACGGATTAATTCGAAGCCGAACTTTTCGAGCTGCATGTCGCGCGCGACATCGGCGCGCAACGGGCCGACAGTGTGCGCTAGCGTTGGCCCTTTGAAGCCGGGATGGAACTCTTCGGTGACCGCGGCGCCGCCGATGACATCGCGCCGTTCGAGAACGAGCGGCTTGAATCCGCCGCGCGCAAGATAGAATGCGGCGACGAGCGCGTTGTGGCCGCCGCCGACGATAACCACGTTTTGACCGGCGGGCATCAGTTCCTTCCCAGTTTCCAATCTTTCAGGATGGCAATGCTGGCAAGGCGTCCGGGAGCACCCATGATGCCGCCGCCGGGATGCGTGGCCGAGCCGCACATATAAAGGTTCTTGAGGGGCGTGCGGTAAGCGGCCCAGCCGGGCACGGGACGCAGGAAAAACAACTGTTCGAGGGAAAGCTCGCCCTGGAAAATATTTCCCTGGGTGAGGCCGAAATCGCGTTCGAGGTCCAACGGCGTGAGCACCTGGCGGCCGCGAATGATCTTCTTTAAATTGGGCGCATACTCGCTGATCGTTTCGATGACGGTGTCGCCAAAGGCTTCGCGCTGGTCGTCCCAGGTGCCTTCGGCAAGTTTGTAGGGCGCGTACTGGACGAAGCAGGACAGCACGTGCTTGCCGGGGGGCGCGACGGACGGGTCGGTGAGGCTGGGAATGACGATGTCAATGTAGGGACGGCGGGAAAAATGGCCGTACTTGGCATCGTCGTAGGCGCGTTCCATGTATTCGATGCCAGGCGAAATGGAAATCGCGCCGCGCAGATGCGCGCCGGCGCCGGGGAGGCATTTGAAATCCGGGAGGGCGTCGAGCGCGAGATTCACTTTGCCGGAGGAGCCGCGGTATTTGTAGCGGCGGACCTCCTCGAGAAACTCGGAGGGGAGCTGCGCAGGCTCGATAAACTTCAGAAACGTGAGGTTGGGATCCACGCTGGAAGAGACAACCGAGGCGCGGATTTCTTCGCCGCTTTCGAGCACCACGCCCGTGGCGCGGCCCTGGCGCGAGAGAATTTTGGCGACGCCAGCCTGGGTGCGGATTTCCGCGCCGGCCTCGCGTGCCGCATCGGCGATGGCATTGGAGATGGCTCCGGTGCCGCCACGGCTGAAGCCCCAGGCGCGAAAGGCGCCGTCAATTTCGCCCATGTAATGGTGGAGCAAGACGTAGGCCGTGCCGGGCGAGCGGATGCCGAGAAAGGTGCCGATGATTCCGGAAGCCGACATGGTGGCCTTGAGAACATCGGTCTCAAACCACTGGTCGAGAAAATCCGCGGCGCTCATGGTCATCAACTGGATGAGGTTGTATTTTTCTTCGGAGGAGAGCGCGCGAAAACGCCGGCCAAGAACCATCAGGCGTTTGAGGTCGCGCGGGTCGAGCGTGGTGGGGTCAGGAGGAGTCATCGCCAGGATGGGTTTGACGAAGCGGCACATCGCCACCATGGCTTTGCCGAATTCGTCGTAGGCCTCGGCGTCCACGCGGGAGTGGCGAGCGATTTCGCGGCGGGTCTTGCCATGGTCGTTGACGCGCCAGAGATAACCGCCGTTGGGCATGGGCGTGAAAGTGCCGTCGAGAGGGAGAATCTCGAGCCCATGGCGCGGAAGATCCAGATCGCGGATGATTTCCGGACGAAGAAGAGAAACCACATAGGAACAGACGGAGAACTTGAAGCCGGGAAAAATTTCCTCCGTGACGGCGGCGCCGCCGAGCACGTGCCGACGTTCGAGGACAAGTACTTTTTTGCCCGCGCGGGCCAGGTAAGCGGCGTTGACCAGACCGTTGTGGCCGCCGCCGATGACGATGATGTCGTACGTGGAACTCATCGCGTGTCTTGCGGAATTCAGCTTGAGCAGCAAAAAAGCAAAGAGCGGACATTGTACCGGGGGTGAGTTGCGGGGACAAGGCGCCTCCGCGGCGTCCCTATGCGGCACGAATGCAGCTTGCGAGACGCTTCGCGCGCTGCCTATAATCCGGGCGCGGTGAACGGGAGGTTCTGTGCCCATTGGAACGGCATTTCACGAGCGCACGTTTGCGTTATGCGAGAGCCTGAGTTACCGCGAATGGTCGGGCTATTACACGGTCAGCGTTTACGAGACGCATCACGAACACGAGTACAACGCCATCCGCAACGCGGCGGCGCTGATTGACATCACCCCGCTGTTCAAATACCTCGTCACCGGGCGTGACGCCACCAAGTTCGTGAACCGCGTGATTGCGCGCGACATCCACAAAGTGGCTCCCGGGCAGGTGATTTACTGCTGCTGGTGTGATCCCCAGGGAAAAGTGATTGATGACGGGACCATCACGCGGTTGGAGGAAAATACCTATCGCTGGACCGCGGCCGACCCGAGTCTGCGGTGGTTCCGGCAAAACGCTCTGGGACTGGAAGTCTCCATCGAAGATATATCGGAGCAAGTGGCGGCGTTGGCGCTGCAGGGGCCGACTTCCGCGAAGGTGCTTCACAAAGTGGCCGAGGCGGATATCGCCAACCTGAAATATTTCAGAATGACGCGGGGAAAAATCGCGGGCGTCCCCGTGGACATGTCACGAACGGGATACACAGGCGACCTGGGCTACGAAATCTGGACTCCATGGAAGGATGCGGTGAAGGTCTGGGACGCGCTCATGATGGGCGGAAAAGCGTTTGATATTCATCCGGCAGGGATGATTGCGCTGGACATCGCGCGGATCGAGGCGGGATTGCTGCTCA
This sequence comes from Candidatus Acidiferrales bacterium, assembly GCA_035631855.1. Lineage (GTDB taxonomy): Bacteria > Acidobacteriota > Terriglobia > Acidiferrales > UBA7541 > DASQHY01. Next base: position 18,203 of record DASQHY010000072.1, on the reverse strand, counting down.
TCGAAGTAGACTATTTTTCGAGCAAGAAAGCGCTGATCGAAGTGCAGAAATATTCGCCGTACGAAATCGGGCTCGGACGAATGGTGGATTTGAAGAAGGATCACTTTGTGGGGCGCGCCGCGCTGATCGAAGAACAGAAGAGAGGCGCACCTCGCGCGCTCGTGGGATTGGAGCTCGACTGGAACGAACTCGAGGAACACTTCGACGCCATCGGAATGCCGCCGCAGGTGCCCGCGATGGCGTCGCGCGTAGCTGTGCCTGTGTACCGCGGGGGGAAGCAAGCGGGCAAGGCGACGTCCTCGACCTGGTCGCCTACGTTGAAGAAGATGATTGCGCTGGCCAGCGTGGCCCGGGAATGCTCTTCCGTGGGAACGAAGCTGGAGATGGAACTCACGGTCGAAGCGGTGCGCCGCACGGTGGCCGCGAAGGTCGTCCCACTTCCCTTCTTCAACCCGGCGCGCAAAACAGCTCCGCCTGCAATTTGAGAGCGCCTTTTAGTTAACGATCAGCGCGTTGGAATTAATGTTGTAGTTGAGCAGCAGAGGTCTGTCGGCAACTACGTGCCAGACGAACGTTTCCTCAGCATCTCCTCCCGCAAACTTTGTCTTGTAGCTCATCCGGACCTGCGTACCTGAGGTACTCCAATTGACGTTAAAGGATTGGCCCGTGGCGTCTTGTATCTTCCCTAGTTTCCTGTGAATGGCGTTCATCAATGCGAGGAAATCGCGCTGCGAGGAAGCTTGCCGGAGCGCCGGGTCCGACTCGGCATAAATCTGGTCATACTGCTCGGCGTCCAATTGCTGATGAAACTTCGCAACCGCCGCTCTGCCCAAGGCAATGTTTTTTGCCATGTCAGCGCAGGCGGACATGGCAGAGCAAGCCGCGACGAGGGCGCAAAGAAGAATATGCCTGTGCAGAAGCCGATGACTGTCGAAAACTTTCACGGACCCTCCTCGAAGAGAAGAGAAAGATGATGAATTGTACCCGCTGCAAGCCGAAGGCGCGGCAAAATTGTGATACGCTGGCGCACTTCCGATGCGCGAAGGCGCCAAACGCGGCGGGCTCCAAAGATTGAAAGGTTCTTCGGGGCTTTCTTGAACAGCGAACCGAAAACAATCCTGGTGCGGGCGATAGGGCGCTGGAGCCTGGTGGCGCTCATGGTCAACACCGTGATCGGCGCGAGCATCTTCGGAACACCGTCGCTCATCGCCGCAAGACTGGGAAGCTACAGCCCCCTGGCCTATCTCGTGGCCGGAGCGGGGATCGCTGTGATTGCCGCGTGCATGAGCGAACTCGCATCCCAATTCTCGGAGACGGGCGGACCGTACCTTTATTCGCGGGTAGCCTTCGGGCAATTCGTGGGCATTCAAATCGGCTGGCTTACCTGGCTGGCGCGAATCGGAGCCACATCGGCCGCCGTGAATCTTTTCATCACGTACCTGAGCCAATTCCTTCCGGGAGCCAGCGGGCGCGTCGCGCGAGTGCTGGTCATGAGCGGGCTGATCGGCGTGCTGGCGATGGTGAATATCCGAGGCGTCGCCGCCGGGAATTGGCTGAGCAACTCGTTTACGGTGATGAAGCTGTTCATGCTGTTCCTCTTTATTGCGGCGGGGTTTGCGGCGCTGGCGTGGAGGCCGCCGGTTCGCGTGATTCCGCCCACGCCGGTGACCACTGCGGCAGATTGGTTTGACGCGGTGCTGTTGCTGGTCTATGGATACGGAGGCTTCGAGGCTGCGCTCTTCGCCACAGGAGAGTTGCGGAATCCCCGCAAGGACACCCCTTTTGCGTTATTGACGGCGTTGACGTCGGTGGCGCTGATCTACACGGCGATCCAATTCGTAGTCATTCACACGTTGCCGGGCGCCGCGGCTACGGGAAGGCCGATCGCGGATTCTGCACGGCAGTTCCTGGGGCCCGTAGGCGGCGCCCTGATTGCGGGAGGGATCGTCGTATCGCTCTACGGCTACCTGAGCGCGAACATGCTGCACACTCCACGGCTCACGCTGGCTTTGGGGGAGCGCGGGGATTTCCCCACCGCCTTCGCGGCGATTCACGAGCGATTTCGCACGCCGTACTTCTCCATCCTCGTGTTCGCGGTGATTTCGCTGGCGTTCTCGGTAGTAGGAAACTTTCGCTGGGGCGCGACGCTCTCAGCCGTGGCACGGCTGTTTACTTATGGCGCGGTGGCGCTAGCCCTGCCGGTCATGCGGAAAAAACGGCCGCACGCTGACGCGTTCCGGTTGCCCGCGGGCCTTCTGTTTACCGCGCTGGGACTGGGCTTTACGGGCGTTCTGGTCACGAGGATAAGCCGGAGCGAATTGATCGTTGTGGGAAGCACGTTTCTCCTGGCATTGGTGAACTGGCTTTGGGCGCGCCCGCGCACAGCGCAAACTGCATGAGTCATTTCCGAAGGCGTACGCCCCTAGGTGTGTGGTCTTCTTCCACCTTTTCTTGGCACCGATGCCTTCGCGTGGCATGATGCTGGGCTGTTGGGTTGCGAAAGAGTTTCGGTGGAGGCACGCGTGGTTATGAGGAGCCGGTCATCCATTACCGTTTTCTGTGTTTGAACTTGGGGGAGATCATGCGTACAGCGAAGAGTTTTGCCCGATTCGCAGTCTTCAGCGTCATTGCGGCTGGCGCGGCTTGTTCGCTCGCGGGGCAGCAGGCGGAGAAGCGCGCGATTACGTTCGACGACCTGGTCGGCATGCAGCGAGTGAGCGGGGCCCAGGTATCGCGAGATGGGAGATGGGTGGCATACACGCTGACGGCGCCCAACCTGGAGGCCAACCGAAACGAAAGCAACATTTGGATGGTGGCGACGACCGGCGGGACCCCCGTACAACTGACGCGCAGCGGACATGACTTGTCGCCGCAGTGGTCGCCGGAGGGAAAGACCATTGCGTTTCTGTCGTCGCGCGCGGGCTCCACGCAGGTTTATTTGCTTTCGACCGAAGGCGGGGAACCCGCTCCGTTGACGCACCTCTCGGCAGGCGCCGATTTGGTGAAATGGTCGCCCGACGGGAAGCTGCTGGCATTTACTTCCTCGGTCTATCCGGATTGCAAGGACGACGCCTGCAACAGCGCGCGCGACGCGGAGCGCGAGAAAAACAAAGTGAAGGCGCGGATTTACGACCACCTGCTGTTTCGCCATTGGACGCACTGGAGCGAAGGGAAGCGCAGCCATCTTTTCGTGATCCCGGCAGACGGCAGCGCAGCGCCGCGCGACCTGACAGCCGGCGCGGATTACGATGTGCCTCCGGACGAGCGCGGAGGCCCGGAAGACATCGCCTTTTCGCCGGATGGCAAGGAGATTTGTTTCACTGCGGTCACCGACAAGATGGAAGCCATCAGCACGAACGGCGATTTGTTTTTGGTGGCTGTTTCGGGAGGCGAACCAAGGCGCATTACAACGACGAACCCGGGCTTCGACGGGAACCCGGTTTATTCTCCCGACGGGCGATTCATCGCGTACCACGCGCAATTTACGCCGGAGTATGAGTCGGATCGCTGGCGCGTGATGCTGTACAACCGCCAGACGCACAATCACGAGAACCTTTCGGAGCGCTTCGATCGGAGCGCGATGAACCTGGCTTGGTCCGCCGACAGCAAGACGCTCTACTTCGCGGCCGAAGACCTCGGCCAGGTCGCGGTGTACTCCATGGCGGCAACCGGGGCCGAACCGAAGGCAATTCTCACTGACGGCGCGAACGGAAGCGTTTCGTTCAGCGGCGATGGGCGGACGATGGTGTTCACGCGCACGACCCTGACGATGCCCGCGGAGATTTTTGCAGCGTCGAGCGACGGCAGCGGGGTGCGCCAAATCACTCATCACAATGACGCGCGGCTGGCAGCGCTGGATTTGAATCCGCCCGAAGCGTTCTGGTTTGACGGCGCTGAAGGCGCAAAGGTGGAGGGGATGCTGGTCCGGCCGCCGCACTTCGATGCGTCGAAGAAGTATCCGATGCTTCTGCTGATCCATGGCGGGCCGCAAAACATGTGGACGAATGCGTGGAGCTACCGCTGGAATCCGGAGGTGTTTGCGGCGCCGGGATACGTCGCCGTGATGATCAACCCGCGGGGCTCGACAGGCTACGGCCAGAGATTCACCGACGAGATTCGCGACGACTGGGGCGGCAGAGCGTATCAGGACTTGATGAAAGGTGTGGATTTTGTTGTGGGGAAATATCCTTTCGTCGACGGCCTGCGCATGGCTGCGGCAGGCGGATCGTTTGGCGGCTACATGGTCAACTGGATGGCGACGCACACCGACCGGTTCAAAGTTTTCATCAGCCACGCGGGAATCTTTGACAAGATGGCGATGTATGGCTCGACCGAGGAGCTGTGGTTCGAGGAGCACGACATGGCGGGAACTCCGTGGACGAATCCGGAGAGCTACGCGAAATGGTCGCCGCTGACGTACGCCGGAGATCTGGCGAAATACAAGACGCCGACGTTGGTGATCTGCGGCGAGCGCGACTTCCGCGTGCCGTACACGCAGGCCCTGGAGTTCTTCACCGCCCTGCAGCGCCAGGGAGTGCCTTCCGAATTGGTCGTCTACCCGGATGAAGGGCACTGGATTCTGAAGCCGCAAAACAGCCAACTCTGGCACAAGACGTTTCTGGATTGGCTGGCGACGTATCTGAAATAGGGGGAGTAGGCCAGCGCACTATGTTCCGTCGCTGCGTGAATGGGTTGCTGTTCTTTCGGCACAAGATCAAGACGCTCATAAAACTGTCGTTTCAATCTCCAAATGCCTTAGAATCAAATCTAGGAGCGCGCCCGTAGCTCAGCTGGAAAGAGCGTCTGCCTTCTAAGCAGAGGGTCGGGAGTTCGAGTCTCCCCGGGCGCGCCATTCTTTCGCTATGCGGCGCAGGGCGCTGCCCATCCCTACTGACTTCGTTCCTCGAGCAAATCGCTGCAATTAATTTCGGAATAGCCTCTCTGGATTTCCACAGCGTTGACATTGACAGCAATAATTGGCGAAGGTATAAGCGCACGAGGAATGAGCGATTGCTGAGGGGAATTTGGTGGGGAGGCATATTCACTCGCTCTCCTGTGCAACGCACGACCGGCCCCGGGGAGACCCGTTAAGAGACCCGCCCGCAAGGTTCCTCCGCTTGAGTGCTCGCGTGAATTGTCTAGACGGGTCCGAAAACGCGCTGCAGTTCACTCCATCACCGACTCTTTTCCCTGGAGAAGTCTGTCCGTTGCCAGGCACCCGACTTCCGGTTGGAAGGTGACCGCATGAAACGACTTCGCTTGGATCTCGCCGCGTTACGTGCCAGTCGTTGGCCCGGAATCGGGTTGTCGCGGCTCACCGCCGAAGCACTGCTCGACTCGATCAGCGGGCGGCAAATCTCCCGTCGCGGCTTCCTGGGAGTGGGCGGCGCGGCGCTGGGAGCTTCCGCAACCACCTGGGCAACAAAGGTCGTACCCATTGGCCCCTTCGAACTGGCGGGCGATTCGAAGAGGCTGGCCTTCATGCTCGGCGGGCGCGAGCGATGGGTGATCGATACGAATTTATTCTCAGGCGCGCCTCACCTTCGCGTGCAGCGAGGGAAGCGCCGGATTCGGCTGGCCCTGCGAAATGCTCGATTCCCGGGGACCGATTTGCCCGCAGATTTTGTGTCGGAGATACGCGCGGCCCTCTCGGGATGGGAAATGAAACTGCGGTTCCGCTTGGGAGGATTTCAGAGCGCGGTGCCGTTTGAACGCTGGCTCCTCGGGGAGATTCCCGCGCGCTCGCGAGTGAGTTTAGTCAAAGAGCTGTGCCATCTCCCGCAAGGATCGGCGCTCGCGCTCTCCTCAGCCTCGAACGCAGAGTTCTTCCCCAATTGGGCGTTGCGGTTCGAAGGCCCAAGTGTGGCCGCGCTATCTGGCTTCAGCGGCGAAGGGTCGCGCTCCGATTCCGCATCCATGGCCTTGCTTACGCCCGAGGATGCCAGCATCTTTCGCTCCCCGGAGAAGCGCCGGACGCTTTTCACTCTGGAGCGGGGAAACCATCGCTGGGAATTGGAACCGGCTCTGCGAGCGCCGACGGGGACGAGGATTGCGTCAGACGACAGCATCTTCGACCGCGTTGCGCTCGAGGCGGGCGAGGCACAGCAGGGGCTTCTAGCGGAGTCGCTGGGGAACTCGCCCCGGCTCAGTTTTCTGCCAGGGGATCACCTTCTAGGGAGTGACGGCGGCGCTTTCCGATTGCCGCTCTGCAAAGCTCGCTTCGCGGCAACCTGGAATGCTCGGGGAGAAGAGACTGCGCTCGTGGCTCAGGTTGCGGATGAGCCTGTGTGGCTGCACGCCGATGGATGTGCACTCGAGTTGGGAGATGCTGCCGGAGACCCGACCTTCGAACTTGTGAGTTTGGACGGCAAGGTGAAGAGGCTGAAGTGCGCGCCGGCGCTGCTTCGTTCGGCAGTACCGATGCCCGGAGCCATCGTGGAACCCGCGCGAGGACCGATTGGCTCTCGCGTGGCGTTCGTTTCGAGCGTAGTCCGTGCCCGACCGGAACCAGGGATTAGTTACGTCTCGCTCGATCCCCTACCGCAAGGCGGCGTTATCAGTCTTTCTGAACAGGTGTACTCGATTCTGCGCCCACAGGATCTGCTGTCTCTAAGTTTTCAGTTTTTCAATCTGACGTTGAAACCCGGCTCTCCGAACGGCCAGCTTGTGCGCACAAATCCAAACGCTCCCGCTTATATCAGCGTCGGCTTCAGCCCCCAAAACATCGCCGAGCAGGCATTCTTTGAAACGGCGGCAGAGTTCCCAACGACGGGAGGGAACGAACAGCCCCCGCGGAGTCAGCCGGTTCAGGCACGAATTGCAGGGTCAAGCCGACTGGTGTTCAGCGTGCCAAATGGAATCAATCAAATCCCCTACACCCTGAACGCGCTGCTCAACTGGTCGCAGTTCGACCTGAGCGTTGCGCCGGTTGCCGTGCCGGCTCCGGTGATGCTGATACCGATACACATCTTGGCTGGGGCAGCCGCAACAGCGGCCATACGAACGGTGGGGCAACCGATGATGACCCGCGGTGTTGCCGTTGCGCAGCCTCTGGCTGCGCCACCACCCAGCGCTCCGCCGGCAACGCCGCAGTTCCTGGCCAACCACCCGACGGTCCTGGAGCATGTTTTCAAGCAGAATCCGCAACTGCTGAGCAGCTCTCCAGGGGTCGCCCAGGGGCTGACGCAATTGAAGCAGCAGGCTGCGAGACCCTCGCCCCAAACGCTGCAGGCGGCGACGCAGATGGCGCAAGCAGCCTTCCAATCCGTTGCGAACCTTGGAGGAATCCTTACGAGACTCCTGACGATCCAGCAGCCGGACCCGCTGTGGACGGCCATCGAGGCGCCCTACCGCCTGTTCATTTCTCCGAGCTCCTACGGCGCGTGGGCCCACTCCATCGCGCCCGTCGCAGCGGCAAATGGATGGACCGAACTGTGGCACACGCGGCTCGGCGTTCGCGAGGCCAATGGGCAGGCATCTGAAGACTCGGCCTACCAGAGAATTGTGCGGGCCATTTGGTCGCCCGACTACAGCCCGAAACCACAGAACCACTACGACGCGAGCAATCCCAGCTCCCCGGACAGCCAGCCATTTCGAACGTCGCTCGACCACCTGGACCACTACAACCTTGTGCGGCTGACCTCCGATTTCAACAACAACTTAAATGTCCAGCCCGTGCAAGTAAACCGCCTGATGCTGTCCTCGCTGGGCGCGTGGATGGACATGGAGGGGGCATGGCCGATGACGCCTGCCGACGCCGCGCAAAAGCTGGATGTCATCGCCTGGACCCACCGCGCGACCATGGGACGTGACAACTACGTGCGCGTCGTCTATCAAGGCTTCTTATTCCCGTTCGGGCACGTCGCCTCCCTTGTAAAAGTCACGGAACGAAAATTCGAGCGCGGACCCGACGGCAACATGGCGGCATACTTACGCCAGCGGATGTACGTCGTCGTGCGGCAGCACGAAAAGCTATATCCCGCTCCGGGCCAGCCGAACGGCGGGCGCGAGTTTCCCTTCCGCAGGGTGCAGATCACCACGCAAACTACCCCATCTCTGGATGACCCTACGAAGCCGCCGGCGACCATTAGCGGGCAAGCTGCCTTCTGGCCATACGTGGGGGGCCAGCCATTCCAATTCCACGTGATCGCGGAGGATCTTGAGGGCCAGGAGTCTGAATTCACTATCCCGCTGATCTTTGTTGATCTTTCGATCGGATTCGGTGGGCCCGTCTTAAACAATGTCATCTCGGGCTACAACAACGAAGTGCACTCCCTCGGGCGCTCCGCGACGTCCGTGGCGGGGGCCAAGGTCGCGTACGCGCCAAGCAGCAAACCCGGGGACACCAGCCTGACGACCACAGGGTTGACGTTTGGCGCCGCGCCTCTTCCCGGATCACCCCAGACGCTGCAAATTCTGGATCAGGCCGCGTTTTATCCGGGGATCGCACAAGCAGATGTGCGAATTCCGGCGATTGCCCAATTAATCGGCTCCAATGCCACGACCACAATCCAACTCGACCACACCTACATTGCCAGCGGCATGCCCAACCCCGGGGGCCCTGTGATCGGGCACGCCAACGCCGGCCAAGTTTTTGCGCTCCTCCTCAACCCGGTGTCCATGGACTTTGCGGGAAGTGGAGCGGGAGACAAGGCCGGCGGTGTAGTCAATCCCAGCATGACCATTGTGGGGTTGTCGCGGGCGCTTGGACCCGTGGGCGGCAAACCGGTAAGCATGTCCGCCAGAGGAGGCATCTCCGCCACACCAACTCTTGGCGGAGGCATCTTAGCCCCACCGCCTCCTACTGATCCGCTCCAATCCATCAAGAGTGGGACTTTCAATCCGCAAGACATTTTTGCAACTTTGGAAAATGCCAAGATCTTGGGCGGGGTTTCTCTAAAGGACGTCATCCAGACGCTGACCAATCGAGACCTCAGCGCCGAGGGTGGAGCGCTGAAGATCAAGACGCGGACGACCTTCCCAACCTTTCCAAATGGCCAAGAGAACGTGCTCGCTCCGCCGCTGGCCATCGAGACGACTGTGGATTGGACTCCTGCTCTTCAGGATGTCCCGTCCTCCAATCCCGTCTTCATCGCCAGCAAATACAAAGACAACAGCACAAAAGCGACTATGGAGATCATCGCTTCTTTGCACACGGACCTTTCCAACTCACCCAAGCCGACGTACAGCATCACCGGAACGATTAAGAACTTTCAGATCGACTTTTTCCCCGAGGTCGAAGAAGTCATCAAGATCGGCTTCGACGAGTTCAAATTCACGTCGGGGACCGGAAAGAAACTCGATGTCACTCCCAACATTTCCGGCGTGGAGTTTTTGGGGCCGCTCTCGTTTGTCAATCAACTGCAAAGCATTCTGAACGGGAACAAAGACAAGCTGAACGACCCGCCCTCCCTCGACGTGACCCCCACGCACGTCAAGGTTGGTTACACCCTGGACCTCCCCGACGTTGCCATCGGTGTGATGAGCCTCCAAAACCTCGGCCTGGGTGCGGCGCTGTTTCTGCCGTTTACCGATAGCGAGGGGCCGGCATCGGTAAGCTTCAATTTCTGCTCGAAGGACCGCCCGTTCATCATGTCCTATTGCGGCTTCGCCGGCGGCGGGTATTTCGCACTGGCCGTCTCGCTGAGGGGAGTGGAATCCATTGACATCGCCCTGGAGTTCGGCGGAAATCTCTCGGTCAACCTCGGTGTTGCCAGCGGCGGCGTCTCCATCATGGCCGGCATCCATTTGTCTTTGGGGAGCAAGGAAGCCTCGGTAACGGCGTATATCCGTCTGCACGGCTATCTCTCCATTCTCGGCCTGATCACCATCTCGCTGACGTTCTACCTCTCGCTGAGTTATGAGTTTGCAAGCGGCAATTTGGTGGGCCAGGCCACCCTGACCGTCGAGGTGGACGTGCTGATGTTCTCGAAGAGCGTAGATATCACCGTGGAGAAAACGCTTACCAGCACGGGCGGCATGAGTGGAGAGTTGTTCCCGGACACCTTACCGGTTGTGGCTCTGGGCGGCGGCGCAGAGCCGCGCCCGCCGCTTCCTCACCCCGGACCGCCGCGGCTCACCGATCTGATGAGCGGCAGCGATTGGCGAATGTATGTGCTGGCGTACGCGGCGGCCTAAAGGAGAGAGCTCATGGACTCGCAAATCGTAGCGCAACGAGCGCCCCTGACGGCAGCGTCGCAGGAATCGCAAACCATTCTCTGGACGGCGCTGCCCGCCGGATACATTCAGGTTCAGGGCCAGAGTCAAAAGTGGATGCGCATCCTGGTGTACGTGTCGCCGCGCTTGAGCGGTCCGGCGGGCGCAACACTTCAGATGTTCAAGGATTTCAGCGACTGGCCCAGTCATGGGGGTCCCAACGCGCTGAAATTCAACGTGCAGTTCGGCAACCAACCGCCGGTCCCCGCCACTCGCACGGGCGCTCCGCCGGAATCCCTGCTCTGGCAGGCCATTTTGCCCCCGACAACGCCGGTCATCAGTTACCAGCCCGAAGATCATACGAGTCAAAACTTGCAGTCCTACCCCACACAACGCATTCACAACTTCATCCGGCAAGGCTTTGCCGGGCTGGCGGCGGATTCGCCCACCCAGCATCCGACCTTGCAAAGAGTGCTCGATCCCCAGAAGGGCTTCGGAGCAATTGCTATGGCGCCGGCCGTCGGCGCGGCCCGCGGGCCGATCCATGCTGCCGCGCAAACGCGTTTCGCGACAGCGCAGAGAACCCTCCAACAAACGTTGCTTCAAAACAAGGTTGTCCCCCCGAACGTGGCCGAACCCGCGCTCGACTTCCATCAGTTGTCGGTCTTTCACGCTCCAGCCAACCGCAGGTTGCAGCCCAGACCCAGAGTGGGAGCGGCAAATTACAACCGCGTGGACGTGCGCAACACTCTGGCCGACTTCCAGAAAAACCTGGACTTCCACAAGGTGCTGTCGTTCTTGACGCAGTATCCCGCCTTGTTGTTTCGCCTGGGATTGGTAATTGAACTCGCCGTGCCTCCGCAGAACCTTCCGCCAACCGGCACAACGGTTCAAGTGCTGCCGCAGTGGAGCCCGGCGACGCCCACGCGTTCCACCTCGCCCCTGACTCTGTGCCAAGCTACAAGCGTGCCACCCACTTTTCTGCCGGCTCCCTCTCCCGCTCCTCCCCGCCAATTTCAGAACGGCATGGTGGCGTTGGGCGGCAATCAATTTGGCTTGGTGCAAATAGACTTGGACGGCGCGGGCATCAAGGTGACCAACTGGCTGCAAGAGGCGGCGCTGGCTTCCGAGGGGCAGTACGGCATCCCCGGCGCGGAGGTTGCCGGCAGCGTGCCCCCTACGCTGCGCTCAGCAGGCTTTTCGCTGTCACAGACCGGGCGGGCAGTATGGTTGCGGAACAAACTGCTCAAGGCGCGTCAAGATGAGCAAGAGTTGGCGCAAGCAGGAAGGCTTACGAGCGTCCTGTATGCGGATGATGTCATCCGCGGCTATCGGGTGGATGTGCAGGACGTAACCGCGCGCGGCCCGTGGCACTCGCTCTGCCAACGCATCGGGAACTACACCTTCCTGCACGCCGCGAACGCGCAATTACAGAACTGGCAATTTCAAGACGAAGGATTTGTCCAACTGGGCGTCACGAAAGCTGCCGACGGCTCTTCACAAGACTACTTCGTCCACGAGTGGCTCTTCCATTGGAATGGCTGGAGCCTGGCCGTGCCGCGTCCCGGGAACACGATCGGCCCGGATGACCAGGTCATGACTCCAAACTACTCCTCCCAGACCCAGTACGGAGTGGGTGCCCAGTTTCAGCCGGTGCCCGGTTCGCTTCCGCGCCTCCGGTTCGGGCATGCCTACAGGCTTCGCGCACGCGCCGTGGATCTTGCGGGCAACAGCTTGAGTCTGGCAGAGGCGGACGACTCACAGGCCACTCCGCTCACCACCTACTTCCGCTACGAGCCGATTGATGCTCCGCTGCTGGCATTGACGCGGCCGCTGCAGAATTCCCCGGGAGAATCGATGGCTCGGTTGGTGATTCGCAGCAATTACCAGCAATCCGCGCACAATTATTCGGCGGCCCACGCCAGCTTCGCGGAGATCGCGGAGCGCCACATCGCCCCTCCCATCACCACGCCCCAGATGGCGGAAACCCTCGGAATGTTTGACAGCATGTCGCCGGAGAATTCCTATGCGTTGATCAGCCAGCGCCAGGGCACCCTCCAGAAGGATTCCATCTCCGGCAATACCATGGACACCGGCAACGTAATGACGCTTCCTTACTTGCCCGATCCGCTGGCGCGCGGCCCCGCGTTTTTCTTGCTTCCGCCGCCTCCGGAACCTCCCGTTCAATTTGTTCCGCTGAATACACGGACCATAGGACCGCCCAGCGGGGCCACTCCGGACGGTGCGCCAATCGGCCCCATCGACTTCTATTCTGGCCGTAACACACGCGACGCCTGGGCCAACGCCGCGTCGCTCAAGCTGCGCGTCATTGACGGGACAGCTTCGCCGGGGAGGCCTTCCTGGGATCCCAACGCGCGCGTGCTGACGGTGCCCTTACCGCAAGGGGCCATGTGGACGCTGCGGCTGAGTTCTTATCCGACGCAGGCGGACCTGGAAACGCTTATGGGCATTTGGGACTGGGTCAAAAACACTACCGATGCTATGGGGAAGACCCATCCCAATCCCAATGCTGCGGTATTAGAGCCGGCCGCATTGATGGGCCTGCAGTGGATGCTGACACCTTACAGGGAAATCACCCTGGTGCATGCTGTGCAGCAACCGCTGGTCATCCCGAAGTTCTCATCGAGTTTGTCAGCCACGCGATCTCATGGCGAGACCTTCGCCCGGCTCAGCGATAGATTCCCCATCGACGGCAATAGCACCGAAAAACTGGACATCCAGGCCAAATGGGATGAGCCCATTGATGCCTTGGGGGATCCCGGCCCGAAGACGATTACCGGGCAGGGGCACGCGGCCGAGGTCAAAGTGTTACCCGGGAAAACCTCTGTCACCATTGGCGGTGGAATTCCGTCAGAGACACCGCCCCCGCCGCGGGGCCTGACGCCACAACAACTCCTGCAGTATGAAAGACAACAGGAACAACTGCAGCAGCAAAAGCAGAAAACCGAGTCCTACGGCGTCGTGCAACACGAACTGCACGACACCAAGCGCCGCAAGGTGAGTTATACACCGGTAGCAACGACCCGCTTCCGGGAGTATTTTCCCGAGAATACCAGCCCGCTCACTCAGGTGGGCCCGCCACAAACCGTGGATCTCCCGAGTACAGCTCGGCCTGCGGCGCCCAAGGTCCTCTACGTCATTCCTATTTTCAACTTTCAGAAGGGCGGTGCAGGCAATTCTCAAACTAGCACACGCATCACCGGCCTGCGCGTCTACATGGAGCGTCCGTGGTACTCCTCGGGCGACGGCGAGCTTCTTGGCGTCGTTCTGTGGCCCAGCGCTCCATGTCCTCCTGGACCGCCGTGCTTCATCCCTCAAGATGGCGGAACTGGAGGGCCTCCATCACGTGGCGGCGGTGGCGGAGGGGCCGCAGGCGGTGGCGGAGGAGCCACGGGCGGCGGGGTTGGTGGGGGACATGTTCATGCTGCAGAAAGACCGGTGTCGCGTCAAGTCCAAAGGGTCGGCAACCTGGTCCTAAGCCCAAGGCTCGGGCCTATTTCGGTGGTGAATGTCCCCAGACTTCGTCTCGACGTTCCGAATCCCCTGCTGCCCTACGCCACGCAATGGGGCCTGGACCCGCTGTGGCTGTCGGGTCCGGTGACGGACGTCCCGAGTATGGGGGATTTCAAAAACGCGGTAGCCAGCGCTACGTGTCTGACTCTGGACGAGCTGACGCCCCCGAACCCTTTCGATATTGAGTTCAACAAGGCTCCGGCATGTATACCTTACGACAATAATCTTCGCGTGAGCGTCGCAGGCTTCCAGCCGAACTATGACCCGAACCGGCAACTCTGGTATTGCGATATCGAGATTGACTCCCAGGGTTCCTATTTCCCCTTCATCCGGTTGGGCCTCGCCCGCTTCCAGCCGAATTCCATCTCCTATCAGCTCTATGGCACAGGATTGGGAGGACAACCGCTGCAGAGCTCAGTTCTGGACGTGCACCTCTCGCGCGTCGTTCTGTCCGACTTTGCGCAGATCGCTCCGAACCGTACCCTTTCGGTGACGCAGGCTAGCCCAACGCAACTCAACGTGTCGCTCGCGGGTCTCGCCTTCAGCGCTTCTGCATACACAAACTCGGGAGTGAATATTGCCAACATCCCCAAGCCCGGGACTCAAGTCGAAGTAAGCATCGAGACGCAACAGTCCGGTTCCTCCGACGACATGGGTTGGACGCCGGTGCCCAACACGACTCAGATTCTAAGGCCTCAGCCCGGCCCGCCGAATGCCGTCTGGCACGGCCAGGTCACCTTGCCCACCCCGCGTAGTTCGCAACCCTATCGGCTGGTAATCCGGGAGTACGAGCTGTTTATCTCCGACGCGGGCATCCCGCAAACCGCGGCGGCGATTCGGCTCGTTGGAGGGACGCCAGCGCCGGCACGCCGCCTGGTTTACGCCGATGCCGTGAAACTTTAGCGGGATTCTTCAAAAACGGGAAGGAATCACCTCTGCTGAGACTGGCTGTTGCGAACGGGACAGACGCTATTGCGGATGCCGCAGGCCGAGGAGTTTCTTGACGAAGAACACAGCGCCGGCAAGGACCACGAGGATCAACACCGCCGCTGCAATCACCGACCCTAGCACCAGGGCGGCAAGAAAAAGGGCGATTGCTCCGGACACAAAAGCCAGCAGGGCCGCAGCGGATTTCAAGCGCTGGAATCCGCGCGGCGGCTGATCGAACCCGCCCGTTTGTGGCTCGCTGCCTTTTCCTAGCGTTATTTGGATGCGAGTCATTCGCTCCGAAAAATGCTCACTCCTTATCCCGAAACCAGCAAATCCCAATTGGCGGTCAACCCAAGAAAAACGATAAGCTCCCCACGCAAATCTAGAAATCGCGCATTCGAAAAACTCTGCCTACCTGTTCTTCCTATTCTTACTGCTTCCGCTTGGCGTTCATCATTTGATCGGGATTGAGCTGCACCTTCGTGTAGCCGGCGGGGACGTCAAACAGGCTGCCGTCTAGCGTCTCGCCCGAAAACGAAGTCACTTCCATCGTCATATCCATCAGGGAGTTGGAGTTCGGTTGGCCACCTGGAGCACCCAGGGTGGGCGGCGCCGACGGATTGTTCTGCTTCTTCTTGCCAAATAGTCCGCCAAGCCCCTTGAGCACGGCTCCCGTTGGGGAGTCCGCATTGGACGAACCGGGGCCTGGCCGCGGAGGAAGCGCGCCTGGAGAGTTCTGAGCCGTGTTGGGCGGTGGTTGGCCGGGCAGCAGGGGCATTGCCATGCTAACCAAAGTGAGCATCGGCAAGCCCTTGAGGGCGGTCCCGTTTTTCTGTAACTCTGCCATCCCCTGGGACATTCGCGGATCCATGTGAATATTGCTGGGCGGCACCCAATTCACTTCCTGAGCCATCCGGCGGTAAAACTGGCTGAACTCCTGGTAGCCTGTCAGTGCCGGTGCAGCCCAGATATCGAAGGTCATGGAAATCGTCGCGCTGTTGGGCCCGGCGGGCTGGCCGGGAGCCGGCGTGGGCGCCATGCCGGCGCCTTGCGCTTGCATCTGCATGTCCATTTGGATTTTCGTTTCGACCGTGGCCTGCCCCAGAATCAGCCGAGTATTGCTGCCGGGAAGGACTTTGATGGCCGGGGTCAATGTCACTTGCGGGTTTTGTTTCTGGCCGTTTTGTTGTGCCGCTTGTTGCAGCGCTTCTTGCATTTTTTGTTTCTGTTGCTCGATCGTGGCTTTCAGTTCATCGAACGTGACCACGCCGTAGGTCTTCTTCTGCGGATCAATTCCGATCATGCGGCGCCCATCCAGGTCGATGATTTGAATCGTTCCGTCTGCGTTTTCGGTGCGCAGTTTGTTGCCCTTGACGTAGTGCGTGACGGTAACGGGCTTTAGCGCATCCTGCGCATCCTGCCCGGAGGCTTTACCGAGGGCCGACGCGAACTTTGCCATTCCCACCATCACGCCGCCGGTAATCTTCGTCGTGTCCGTGTAGCGAAAGTCGGCGCGGGCGGGAACGCTCAGCGAGATGAGCAACAGGATGGAGATCGTTATGGCGACCGCTCTCATTTCCGTCCCCCCTAAACTTCAGCCCAGCAGTAGGACCGTCCGCGACCGAGCAGAGAGGCCCGCGTCCGGCGCACAAACACGAGCCGCGCACACTTTTCTTCTGGGTGCGACGCCTGAAGACAACTCCGGCCAATACCGGAGAGCAATATTAGGATCCCTGCGCCCGGCGGTTTCTTATTTCACTAAAAATGACCAGGTGTAATTGAAGAGCAGTCCTTCTCCCTGGTTTTTCGCGACATCCTCTCCCGAGAATTTGTGCGATTTGTCCGTGGGGCGGAGGGCGATCGCGTATTGTCCCGGCGCCAGCGGGGCAGCAGCGGCCACCTGCGCGTGCCCGGAACCAAGTTTTTGCACCTTGGCGGCGACGCGGTCTTCCACAAACGAGGAATAGATCGGCCAATCCTGCTGCGTGCTCTGTTCGGCGGTGGTCGCCGCTTCTGTGGCTCCCACCAACCGGAAGGTCGATTGCGGCGTCGCGGTAAGCTTCACAATCACCGGCTCAAATTGATCGGCGTTGACTCCCGGAATGCCCGCGTAGTTCACCTCAAACGTGGGCGGATTGCCGCCCGCACTCGCAGTGGAACTTCCCCCGGTCAATGCCCAGACGTAGGTGATCTTCGCTTGCTTGGCGCGGCGCCCCAGGATGCCTCCGAGAATATTCGTCCCCGACGATACGGCGGAGTTGCCCATGGCGGAGCCGCTTTTCAGCACGGCTTGCTGGACCGCCTGCGTGCCGAGGTTCAAGGCTTCGTTCATGGCCTGGTCCGCGGCCAAAGACGCAAGGGAAGTAGCTTTCGATTTGGTCTGCACAATCTCGGTGGCTTCGGCAATCAGGTTCAGGACCGTGTTGCCCTGCAGAAACGAAACCTTGGGTTGCCACCCAGGCGCGGCGGCAGCGGGGGCTCCGGCAGGAGCAGTAGCCGGCGTGCCGCCGTTGGCAAAGGCCGCAGCGTTGGGAGGCTGCCCGGTGGCATCCGGGGCAGGGGCGCTCGCGCTATTCTTCTTGTTATTGGCGGCGGCCAGCATCGCTTCCATCACCTTCGCGGTGACGCCGGCCTTTTTCAGCGCGATCAGCCCGTTGGCAGAGACGTCGAAATCGGTGTCGTTGGTCTTGATGGCACTGAGGATCACTCCCTCCGGCAAGAGATTCTTCACCATCGAGATGACATCCTGGTTAGTGAGCGCTTTGCCGCCTTGCTGCGCGCCGGCAACCAGACCGATCAAACAGAACGCGATAACAAGCAGCCACATTGGTCCACGTCTACACATACTCGTGCCTCCCCGTATTGTTTTCAAAGCTCATCGCTTCCCTGCGAAAACAACTCATGTCATGCCCGACAGGCCGTACGTTGTCTTTCCCGACATGCGTACGCTCGAACTTGCAGTAATCCCAATTTCGCTTTTCCCAGTCTATGCCTTACTTCACATTTGAAACTTGGCCGTTGGGTAGCCCGGAACGCTAACTGTGCCTTGACACGGCCTCGCCTGGGGCTGCTTGTTTGGGCCTGAAGCTTCACGGCACTGGCTGAACGTGATTCTCTGCCCCGTCGGCCCCGAGCCGCCATTAATGCTCACGGTTCCATTGACGACAGCGCCGGTTGAGGCGTCCTGCGCCCTCACGATTACCCAGACCTTGCCCCCGGCCAGACTTCCTTGGCCAGTGATGTTGACGACCAGTGTCTTCGGAGTAGTCGGCTTCGGCGCGGTGCCGCGCGGCACGCTGGTCACTCCTGGCGTTCCAGGTCCTCCCGTTGCACCAGGCCGCGGAGGAAGAATCGTGGTCGGCGGCGGCGCGCCAGGCCGCGGTGGAAGTCCCGTGTTCGGTGGAGTTGGCGTCGTTGCCCCGCCACCCCCGATGCTCCGCACCGGAGCACCCGTCGGTGGGGTCGGTGTGACACCTGTCGTGACAGGTGCGCCGGGCCGCGGAGGAAGAATCGTGGTCGCCGACGGTGCGCCAGGCCGCGGTGGAAGTCCCGTGTTCGGTGGAGTTGGCGTCGTTGCCCCGCCA
>DASQHY010000071.1:0-42651 GCA_035631855.1 Candidatus Acidiferrales bacterium | reverse complement strand
GAGGGTTTCTGCACTGAGCAAAGATGAGACGGTCCCCGTTAGTTGACCGGCATCTCTTTCGTCATTTACGCCGCTAAGAGTTCCGGTGTCAGCAAGGACGCTTGTTGTCAATCCGATGGGTGCTTGAAATTTGCCGCTTCTAAATGCTCAATTCGGGGTGGGGAAAATACTGTCAGGCGGGAAGGAGCGTAAGGAGAGTAATCTCCGGGGGAACACCGATACGTACGGGGGCGCCGACGGTGCCGAGGCCACGGTTCACGTAAAGGCAGGCTTGACGAGGTGACACGTGGCTGGTGGCTGGCGACTCGTGACTCGGAGAGGAGGATCGGGCGCTGGCTGGAGCAACGGCAAGCGGGAGTTGGTAAAGGCCGGCGATGAACGGCGTGAAAAAACGCGCGGGGCTGAAGCGATGGTCGAGGATTTCGACTTGAACCTGGCCGCCGTGGGTGTGGCCGGTGAGCTGGAGTTCGATGCCCAACTCGGCAGCACGCGGAAACGAATTGGGATTGTGCGAAAGAAGAATATTGGGCATATCGTGGCGAACGAGCCGCTTAACATGCGGCAACATTTGCAGGAGTCGGCCACTCGCGGTGCGCTGACGCTGATAGTCCACGCCAATCAGGTTGAACGGCGCGCCGCGCCAAGCGAGCTGAACGTTTTCCTGGCGGAGCAGGCGCATGCCCGCGCGATGGAACAGATCCTGTGCCTCTGCTTCGGCACGGGCATAGACTTCGTGATTGCCGTTGCAGCCCCAGACACCCAGCGGGGCGCGCAGCCGGGCGAGTTCGGCAATGCATTCGGCCAAAGGGTCGGAGGCGCTGGTGATGAAGTCGCCGGTGACCACGGCGAGATCCGCGCTGAGCTCGTTGGCCATGTCCACAGCGCGGCGGACCTGCTCGCGGGTCATGTAGCCGCTGCAGTGAATGTCACTGAGCTGGACAATGCGCAAGCCTTCGAGGGCTGGGGGAAGGTTGGCCAGAGGTATGGAAACTTCGCGAATCTGGTAGCGCAGGCGCTCGCTGGCAAAGCCGTAGAGGGCGCCGACAAATGGAACGGAACCTGCCAGGACCGAAGCGGTCTGGAAGAAATAGCGGCGCGACGGGTTCGGGAGGACATTTTCGGATGGAGACGGAGAGGGCCTATCGTCCGATTTTGCAGTAGTTTGGGAACGGGGGGCGCGCAGGAGTTTCGCGCGGCGCCAGAGCCATTCGCAGCCCACCACCACCTTGACGCAAAGGTAGGCAAAGAAGGCGCTGCTGAGCCAAAGACCCGCGAGCGCCATAATCAGCGAGCCGTGCGGTATCAAATGGCCGCGCTGCATGCGCAATCCATCCGCCGTCGCGAGGATGACCAGGATGAGCGCCACAATCCAGGCCCCCCGGAGCGCGCCGCGCAGAGTGCGGTTGGGGATGCGCCCGGTCAAACGCCAGGTTCCGCGATACCAGAACCTCTGCGATAGAAACAGGAGGATCAGGATGGCAAGGACGACAGTGATACGGATAAGAATCCAGCCCCAATTCAAGGTCAATGCATCTCCCTTAAAGAATATATTCAACTAGTTTAGCACGCGGGGGCGCCTCCGGCGGAAATGTGCGATTCCTGGTGAGTCTTATCGCAAAACAGGTAAGATACCCACCCGCCCGTGGGAGGCAAGGAAAGCCCGACGCGCGTCGTTTGTTGGAAGGAATTTCACGAACAGGCGAAACAACCGGCACATTCGCGCGTCTTATGAGAAGGGGTGGACGGACCGCATTATCCAAACGGAGGAGCACACCATGAAAAGGATTTTGAGCGTATTGGCCGCAGCGGCCCTGCTGGCCGTTGTTACAGGGGCGTCGCGGGCCCAAGAAACCGCCAAGAAGGCAGTGAAACCCGCGCCGAGCCCTTCCCAGGCGGTGCTGGAGCAATGGAACGACATCGGGAGAAAGTTGATCGCGATTGCGGAAGACCTTCCGGAGGACAAGTACGACTACAAGCCAAATCCGGATTCGCGGAGCTTTGTCGCGCAACTGCTGCATGCTTCCGCGTCCATGTATTATTTTACGGATCCTGCACAGGGGAAAAAGCCATCGTACCCCGACGACCCGCCGCGGGATAACTTGAAAACCAAGGCGCAGGTGATTGCGTTTGTGAAGAAATGCGTGCAGGACGGCGCGGATGTGATCAAGGCCAAAGGCGACGCGGGAATGTCGGAAATCGTGATGGCAGGTCCCACGCAGAAATACCATCTGGGCGATCTGGCGTACGGGCTGATCGAGCATTCCGGCGAACACTACGGACAATTGGTGGTGTACTACCGGAGCAACGGGTTGGTGCCGCCGGAATCGCGACCGAAAAAGTAGGCACGCTAAGTGGCCAAAGGTCTGGGCACGGGGCAGTTGCGCCGTGCCCTTTTTCTTTTGGCCATGGGAGATGCGCAGCGGAGCCGGGGGAGACCTTGGAACGATTACGTCACGGCGGCGCCGGCGGGGATCTCCTGCAACATGGCAGCGAGCTTTTCGGGGTCGCCGGTGGGCGGCTGGCAAGAGGTTTCGACGCAGACCAGAGCCTGGGCGCCGGTGGCGCGGAGATTCGGCAGGGTTTCCTTTAGAGCGGGCGGGAGCGAATTTGCGGCGAGGCGTTCCGGGGTGATGCGAAGAACGGCTTTGCCGAAGCGGAAAACGCCGGCGGCAGCTTCTTCGAGGCGGCGAGCGTTCGGGTCGTCAGCGCGGCCGGTGACGACAACCTGCAAGGTGTGGCGCGAATGAAGCACCGCGGCCAGTCCATAAGTGGCGGCGAAGAGGCCATATTGCGGGGCGATGCCGGCGAAGGCCTCGAGGGTGCGCTGGGCGGAGTCGCGGTAGCGCGCGTCCGCTGTGTAGGCCCAGAGGCGGTCGAGCGCGAGCACGGCGACGGAGTTCGCGGCGGGCGTGGGCGAATCCTGGATGGGTTTGCGACGAACGTCGAGGCCGCCGAGGGGAGGCGCGTCGGAAGAGCGGTCGAAGAAGCCTCCGCCGGCAGGGTCGCCGAATTTTTCGATGACGCGGTCGAGCGCGAGTTGGGCGACGCGAAAGTAGCGCACATCGAGGGTGAGCTCGTAAGCATCCAGAAGCGCGAGCGCCGCGAAAACGTGGTCGTCGAGCGAGCCATCGAGCGGCGCGCCGCCGATGCGGTGAAGGAAGCCGCGCTCTTTGCTCCAAGTTTCGCGCAGGAGCCGGTCGAGTGTTTTCAAGGCGAAGGCGCGGCAGGAATCACCGATGCTTCCACCGAGAACGCGCGAAGCGTCCAGATACGCGGAGACAAACATGGCGTTCCAGGCGACATACAGAGTCTTGTCCACAAAAGGGGTGGGACGCGGGAGGCGCGCGGCGAGGAGTTTTCCTTTGGAGCGGGCAACAAGCAAACGCACGCTGGATTCATCGAGCTTGAGCTGCCGTGCGATTTCCACCGGCTCGCGCGCGATCCATAGAACATTCTTCGCCGGGTTGTGATGCATTTCCCCGCGCGCTTCCACTTCGTAATAGAGCTCCATGACGTGTGCTTCCTCGGGAGAGAGCGCCGCGCGCAGTTCGTCGAGGGTCCACGTAAAGTAGTCGCCGTCATCCTCGAGGGAATAGTCGGCGTCCTGGCTGGCATAGAAGCCGCCGGCTTCCTGGTCGGAGAGGACTTCGTTCACCCAGCCGATGATTCCTTCCGCGATTTCCCGGAAGAAGGGATTGCGAGCCACCTGCCAGGCGTGCAGATAGTTCCGCAGAAGTTCGGAGTTGTCGTAGCTCATCTTTTCGAAATGGGGGATGAGCCAGCGTTCGTCCACCGAATAGCGATGGAAGCCGCCGGCGAGCTGGTCGTAGACGCCGCCGCGACCCATTTTTTCGAGCGTGCTCTCGACCACGGTCAGCAAGTGCTTCTCTTTGGTCTGCTGATAGCGCTCGAGGAGAAGGTCGAGCGCCGAGGGATGCGGGAATTTGGGTGCGCGGCCGAAACCGCCGTTGCCAGAATCGAATATCTGCGCCATCGAGCGAACCTGCTCGTCGATGACGCCGGGGTCGAATGCGCCCCGCGCACCTGAAAGGGTTTCCGCCTGAGCGACGGCTTCCTCGAGCGTTTCGGAAGCCTGGAGAACTTCCGCGCGGCGGTTTTTGTAGGAGTCGGCGACGGCCAGCAGGATGCGCTTGAAGCCCGGACGGCCCAGGGCGTCTTCGGGAGGAAAATACGTGCCGCCGAAAAAGGGCTTTCCGTCGGGAGTGAGAAAGCCGGTGAGCGGCCAGCCGCCCTGGTGAGAAATGGCGCTGATGGCGGCCTGATAGCGCGCGTCCACATCGGGGCGCTCATCGCGGTCCACCTTTACAGGGATATAGAGACGACCGATGATTTCGGCGATCTCGGGATTCTCGTAGCTCTCGCGGTCAATGACGTGGCACCAGTGGCACCACACCGCGCCGATATCGAGGAGGATGGGTTTGTCTTCGGCGCGGGCGCGCGCAAAAGCTTCTTCGCCCCATTCGTACCATCCAATGGGCTGGTGCGCGGCGGAACGCAAATACGGACTGGCCGAATCTTTCAGACGGTTGTCAGGATGACTGGTCACCGTGGAGCCTTTCCCCGTGGAGTGCGGGCCGCGCCCGGTGTCACTGAATCGGAGTGGACGGGCCGGCGTCGCGCGGGTCGAGAGGCTTGCGACCGGCAAATCCTTCTTTCTGGCTGTGATAAAAGCGGATGCGGTCTTCCCCCAGGCGCCAGCACAGATAGACCTCCTGGTTGTCAATGATGGCGGGAAAATCCAGGAGGCCGGAGTCGAGATCCTTGATCACGCATCCGGTGGATTGGATTTGCCGGAGCGCGGCACGCAGGGATTCGGCCAGGCGGTCATGGGTCAAGCGCTGCTGGGCAAGCTTTTCGTAAGGCACCTGGATGCCCCCCATCAACATGATGCGCGAAGAAAGCGCGGCGAAGTCCCGCACCAGCGGCTCGATCTTGCGGCGGAATTCGATGGCTTCGATCAGGACGGGCTCGACCTCTTTGCGGGTCTTCTCTGCCTCGGGAAGGGTGAAAATCCGGGGCTCCGGTTCGGGTGCGTCCTGCTCGTCGTCGCGTTCGTCGTCGTCCATGAAGAGGGATCCGGGGAATTGTTCCTAGTGAAGACTCAACATGCGCTGGAGGGCAACCTGCGCCCATTGCCGCGTGTGTTCGTCCACGGTAATGCGATTTACGACGCGCCCTGCAACAAGATTCTCGAGCGCCCACAGGAGATGCTGGGGCGAGATGCGAAACATCGTCGTGCACACGCACACGCTGGGGTCAAGCGACATCACGCGGCGGTCCGGCAACTGCTTGGCCAAGCGGTTGACCATGTGAATCTCGGTCCCGACGGCCCACTGCGAATCGGGCTCGGCTTCGCTCACGATTTTCTTGATTTGCTCGGTCGAGCCGATGAAGTCGGCGGCCTGAGCGACCTCGAAGCGGCACTCCGGGTGGACGATTACACGGATGCCGGGATGCTCGCGGCGGACCCGCTGGACGTGTTCGGGCGCGAACCTCTGGTGGACGGAGCAGTAACCCTTCCACAAAAGGATGCGCGCATCGCGGATGGCTGCCTCGGAATTGCCGCCAAGCGGTTCATAGGGATCCCAAACGACCATTTTGTCGAGGGGGATGCCCATGCGGAAGGCGGTGTTCCGGCCGAGATGCTCATCGGGGAGAAACAGCACGCGCTCACCACGCGCAAAAGCCCAGCGCAGGACGGCATCGGCATTGGAACTGGTGCAAACCGCACCGCCGTGCTCTCCGGTAAAGGCCTTGATGGCGGCAGTGGAGTTCATGTAGGTGACGGGCACGATCTTCCAGTCACCGAGTTCGCTCAACTCATTCCAGCAGGTCTCCACCTGTCCGATGTCGGCCATGTCGGCCATGGAGCAGCCTGCGTTCAGATCCGGGAGGATGACCTGCTGGTGGGGCCGGCGCAGAATATCGGCGCTTTCGGCCATGAAATGCACGCCGCAGAAGACGATATAGCGGGCGTCGGCAACCGCGGCTTGCTGCGAAAGCTTGAAGGAGTCTCCGCGAAAATCTGCGAATTGGATGACTTCGTCGCGCTGATAATGATGGCCCAGGATCACCACATCGCGGCCCAGACGGGCTTTGGCCGAAGCAATGCGCTGATCGAGAGTGTTGTCCGGGGTGAGCAAATAGCTGTCGAAGTCGCAGCCGACACCGGGCTCGAGTTCCGGGGCACGGATGGTGGCCGGCTGGGCCGAGCCAGACAGGACGGGCAGTTTCGAAATGTCGACCAGAGTCTGCATAAGCCCTTTATGATTCCGAATACACTTGCACTCCTATTGTCCCTCTTCTACTGGAGGATTGCCACTGGTGACGGGCCAGCGCGGGCCGCCCCGTTCAGCCACCGATATAGACCATGGTCCGGGACGGAGGCACAAAGCCGGGCTCATTGATACGATGCCCGGCCTCCTTTTCCATCACCACAGATTCGATGAATTGGGCGATCTCTTCGTTGCCAGCGCCTCCGCGCAGGAGGAACTTCAAATCGTGGTCGTCCTTGCTGAACAGGCAGGTGCGGAGCTTCCCGTCGGCGGTAAGGCGGATTCGCGAGCAAAAGCCGCAGAAGGGCTCGCTGACCGGAGCAATCAACCCGATTTCGCCGGGGGCGCCATCGGCAAAGCGGTATTTGCGCGCGGTTTCGCTGCGTTCGTGAGGGATCTGGACGAGCGGCCATTGCGCGTGAATGCGGCGCTTGATTTCTGCGGCCGTGACGACGAGGTCGCGGGTCCAATGGCGGTCGGCGTCGAGCGGCATGAACTCGATAAAGCGCATGATGATGGCGCGGTCGCGGGCAAAGGCGGCGAAAGCTTCCACCTCATCGTCGTTCAGGCCGCGAACCAGGACGGCATTCACCTTTGCCGGACGCAGGGATGAGTTCTGAACTGCGTCAATTCCTTCCATGACCTTGAGGAAAGAGCGGGTGCGGGTGACGCGCTCGAATTTAATGGGGTCGAGGGAATCCAGGCTGATGTTGATGCGGCGCAGGCCCGCCTGGACCAAGCGGTCGCAGCGCTCGGCCAAGAGATGACCGTTGGTGGTCATGGAAAGATCCTCGACACCCATTTCGTGAAGGCGGGCGATGAAATCCTCGACGCCGTTGCGGACCAACGGCTCGCCGCCGGTCACGCGGACTTTGCGGATGCCCAGAGTCAGGAATACTTCGCCCAGGCGCTCGAGTTCGGCCCAGCTCAGGAGTTCGTCTTCGGGGCGGTACTTTTCGGGGTCGGCGGAACGGCAGTAGACGCAGCGGAAGTTGCAGCGGTCGGTGACGGAAATCCGCAGGTCGGTGATGGGACGCCCGAGTTTGTCGTGCAAGGTCATGCTGCGAGCCACCTGCTCATGTGCCTTAGCGCGGGCTGCGTTTGAAACTCTGCTCCAAAAATCAAGATGCCCAACTCCGCGTTTGAAGTTGGGCGCCAGCACCGCCGCGGCATCGTTTCTTCCGGCAGGTGCCATCTCCTTTCCAAACGCGGGAGGTCCGCGCGTTTCCACGCGAACCCTCATCCTCTCGGGGAGCGAATCTCTATTCATTCGCTCCGAGGAATCGCCCCAGGTCCATGGGATTTCTCTCCCGTAGGTACCGGGGGTCGGAGAATACAGGCCCATTGTACACCGCTTTTAGATAGGCGCAAGTAAGCCAGCAGGGTCAAAAACGGTTGTGGTAGAGTTGCGGGCCGATGCGGATCTTCGTTCTGGGAGCCGGAGCCACCGGCTCGCTGCTGGCGCAGTTGCTGGAGAGGCAAGGGCATACGGTTTGGTGCGGCGACCGCGACCCGGAGCGCGCCCGACGCTTCCTGGGAAAACGAGGCACGATCCCCATTCGCGAGGTGAATGCGCGGAACCTGTGGGGAGTCCTTCGCGCCGGGCGGGGCTGCCATTTGATCGTCAATGCCTCGGCGTCGGTGTTTAACGAAATTGTAATGCGCGCGGCGCTGCGCTTGCGCGCACACTATTTGGATCTCAGTTCCCACCTGACACGGAACCCCTTCAAAGCCGAGCAGTTGCGCTACGCGAAGCGGTTCGAAGCGAAGAATCGCTGCGCGGTCATCAATGCCGGCGTGGCGCCGGGTCTGACCAACCTGCTGGCCAGACGAGGGGCGGACCTGCTGGACAAAGTGGAAGCGGTTCACATCCGGCTGCACGAAAGCACGGAGAGCGAAGACCCGGTGTCGCAGTGGTCCGCCGAGGGTTCCTTTGACGAGGCGGTGTCGCACCCGCGGATGTACCGGGGCGGAAGGTTTCGCCTGGGAAAGCGGTTCAGCGAGCCGGAGTGGTTTCGTTTTCCGGAGCCGGTGGGGAAAACGCGCGTGGTGCTGGCGGCACAGGACGAAGTGGGGACACTGCCGCATTTTGTGGCTCTACGCGACCTGGACGTGAAGATCGGCGGGAATGAAATCGACCGGTTGCGGCGCTGGCACAAACAAGGCAAGCTGAGCCGTTCGCGGGGAATCGTCGCGCATAGGTTTCCCAAGACGCCCACGCCGCGGATGGTGGCCAAGCTGATCCGGCGGGGAATCCTGCAGAACGCGCGATTCGCGGCGGCGGTACTGGTGTGCGGGAAGAAGAAGGAAAAACGCTTGTTGATTCGGTGGGACTGCATGTTCCCTTCGCTGTATCAGATTCGCCGGCGGGCGCTGTTCACGCCGCCCGTCGCGTTTGCCACGGCTCATATCGCCGCGATCTTTGTCAGACATTTCCCGAAGGAGTTGGCCGGAGTCTATCCTCCCGAGGCGCTGCCCGCAGAAACGCGGCAGGCAATTCTGGCCGGGGTGCGCTCGCGCGATTTCCAGATCTCGATGAGAGTGACAGCGTTGAAGAGGACGGACGAGGAAGAGGAGATCTGAGCCGGAGACAAAAGAAACGGGGGCACGAGACGCCGTGCCCCCGAAAGAGACTCCGGTTATCCAAAAGCCTAGTCGGCCGAGGCGGACTTGGCCTTGCCGGAAAAGTGAATGGTAATCAGGAAACCGTTGGTGCCGCTGAAATCGGTCTTCTCGCCGTGGCCTTCATAATATTCATGCTTTGTTTTCCACATGCGAAAGCCGTCGTTGGACTGCGCTCCCCAGTAGGGGAGATTGCGGACGACGACCTCCTGCTTGGAGTCGTTGCCGCCGACTCGCTCGAGCACCACTTCGCCCTTGCCGTTTTCCATGCGCGCCTCCGCCACCCCGGTCTTGGCGTCAACGTTCCAGGTGAACGGAACCGTGTCGGCGGCCATTTTCTGCCACTTGACCGGATAGAGCTGACCGATGATGTCGCCGAGTGCCGCCTGCTGCTCCTTGGTGTCGCTGGGGTCAAAGTTGACGACGGCCCAAGAGTCTTTGCCGGTGCTCCAATCGCTGCCGAGGTCAACGGCTAACCACACTTTGGCGCCGTCCAACTTGACGCCTTTGTAGTTGCCCTTATCCACTTTGAGAACGAGGTTGGCTTTGCAAAACTGTTTGCCGTCGTGCAGAGTCGAACGGGTGTTGTAGTAGCACGGGCAGAACATGTCGCAACTGCAGGCTTCGATGTAACTGGCCGTCATGTCGAAATCCGGCCTTGCGGCAGACGCTGACTTATCCTTCGCCGGGGCTCCATACTGGGCGACGGCGACCGCCGTAGCCAGGCACAAAACCAACGCCAGCCAAAATAAGCGTCGCATGGTTCCTCCTTGCTTCAAGATGGGACTCGCACTTGCCCAGTGCGATTGCGGTGATTCTACGCCGGGTCCGAGACAGAAGGCAAGAACGCGCATCAGCAGCAGCGGCTCACACGCGAATACTTTCGGCGGAGCGCGTCGAGATAAAACTCTTTGCGGGAAAGCACGGGCGAGCCACTCCAGTTGCTAGAATGGAAATGGTGGCGGGCCTCTCCGCGGAGATAGATTTCATAGGCAGCGTCGCCGCTCGTCTGGCGGAGCCACCACCAGGTTTTGGTGAGCGCACTACGGACATGCATCCAAGCAGTTCTTCGCATCAATCTCCTTCCGCCCACTGAGTGGCTACATAAGGGGATTCATGAAGAACGGGGACTGTGCGGCGCGCCAGAATGCCGTACCACTGCCAAAAAGCCTCGGCGAGAAGAATCAAAATCATCAGGGCGAGAACGGCGGTGACCACGGCGTCGAGCCTCTGATTGAAAATCAGTCGCACGGTCTCGGGAATCTGCGCGGCCGGAATTTTTCCGGCAGCGAGCTGAGAGGCGAGGACGTTGGCGTAAGCCAGAACTCCGATGCGCGGATTGGGATCGAAGATTTTCTGATAGCTGGCCGTCATGGTGGCGGAGACCAGCCAGGCGGTCGGCGCGAGCGTCACCCAAATCCAGCGCAGGCGCCCCATCTTGAGGAGAATCGTGGTGGCCACCACCAGCGCGACGGCAGCGAGAAGTTGATTGGCGATGCCGAACAACGGCCAGAGCGTGTTGATGCCGCCGAGGGGGTCCACGACACCCTGGTAAAGGAAGTAGCCCCACGCGCCGACAATCAGCGCGCTGCACAGCAAGATGCTCGGATAGGAACTTCGCCGCGCCAGAGGTTTCCAGAGATGCCCGGCCAGATCCTGAACCATGAAGCGTCCGACGCGCGTGCCGGCGTCGAGCACGGTGAGGATAAAGAGCGCCTCAAACATAATTGCGAAGTGATACCAGATGCTGAGCAGACGCGGGCCGCCGATGGTGTTTGAGAAAATCTGCGCCATGCCGACGGCCAGGGAAGGCGCGCCGCCGGTGCGGTTGAGCAGAGTTTGCTCTCCAACCATCTGCGCGAGACGATGCATGGTGGGGGCGTCCACCGGATAGCCCCATTGCGAGATGGTAGTGGCGGCCGCCGCCGCTGTTTCGCCGACGATTCCTGCGGGGCTGTTGATGGCGAAAAAGACGCCGGGAGTCAGCGCGCAGGCGGCCACCATGGCCATGACACCCACGAACGACTCCATCAGCATCGCGCCGTAGCCGACCAGGCGCGCGTGGACTTCGTGCGTAATCATCCTCGGCGTGGTGCCGGAGGAGATCAACGCGTGGAAGCCGCTGACCGCGCCGCAGGCAATGGTGATGAAACAGAACGGGAATATTTTTCCGGCAAAGACGGGACCGGTGCCGTCCACGAAGCGCGTGAACGCGGGCATCTGAATCTCGGGGCGAACGACGAGGATCCCCCCGGCCAGAGCCAGGATTGCACCGACCTTGATAAATGCGCTCAGATAATCGCGCGGCGCCAGCAGCAGCCAGACCGGCAAGGCGGACGCGGCAAAACCATAGAAAATGATGGCAAAGGCCAATGCGGTGCCGGAGAGGGTGAAAACACGGGCCCAGGAGGGAGATGCAGCGACCCATTGGCCGGCGACAACAACAAACACGATCAGCGCCACGCCGATGGCCGAGGCCTCGAGGACGCGTCCCGGGCGCCAGAAGCGCAGATAAACACCCATCAGCAGGCCGACGGGAATCGTCATGGCCAGGGTGAAGGTGGCCCACGGAGAGGACTTGAGCGCGTTGACGACGACGAGGCCGACCACGGCCAGCAAAATCACCATGATGGCGAGGACGGCGATTTGCGCGATGAGGCCGCCACGCCGGCTGACCTCTTCGCGGGCCATCTGGCCCAGGGACTTTCCGTCGCGGCGGATCGAACAGAACAGGATGACAAAGTCCTGGACGCAGCCGCCCAGCACCGCGCCGACAATCAGCCACAGCGTGCCCGGCAGATAGCCCCACTGCGCGGCAAGCGTGGGGCCGACCAGCGGGCCGGGGCCGGCGATGGCGGCGAAATGATGGCCGAGCAGCACCCACTTGTTGGTGGGGACGAAATCGCGGCCGTCGTCGAGGCGCTCGGCAGGAGTGGCGCGGGTGTTGTCCAGGGCCAGGACGCGGGCGGCGATGAATGCGGAGTAGAAACGGTAAGCCAGGAGGTAGATGCACGCGGCGGCGATGACGAACCACGTGGCGTTCAGAGGTTCGCGGCGCTCCCAGGCAATCGCCGCGAGAGCGCCAGCCCCTGCGAGCGCGACGATCGTCCAGACGGCAGCTTTGGCAAAACGCTTCATTGGTGGATCATCGGCGGACGCTATCGTAAGAACTTCCAGCGAGTGGCGCAGTTCAAGGATTTCTTTTCGTCGAGGCCAAAAACAACGGACGGGTGCACCGCATAGATGGGTTCTTTCATGCTCAGGACGTCTGCTTCGAAGGAGGACATATCGTACTGGTACTTGCGCTCCACCTTCCGCAAGAAAGTGCGGCGGAGAGAGACATCCGCAACTTCTGCAGCAGCGCCTTCGACGACGACGGCTTGGTGGGCCTGTTCGGTGGAAATGACACAGCGCGGGTTCTCGGTGAGATTGTGCGCCTTGCGCGATTGCCGCCCGGTGCTGAAATAAAACGCGCCGTCCAGCCAGAGACCCCAGACAATCATGACATGCGGGCGGCCGTCGGGACGCACCGTGGCAATCCAATAGTTGTGGCTCTTGCGCAAACGATCCTCGGCCCACTTCCAGGGAAACAGACCCTTGGCGCCTTTCGGGAGGCCGTATCCGGGCATGTGGGGACGGCCAGCTCTGGGGTTCTCCACCTTTGGCGTGGCTTTCTTAGCGGGCATGACGGTAAACGGGACGGGATTATCCCTTACAAATTCTGCTGAGTCCAGACGGCGAAGTGCCGCGCGCCCCGCGGCTCCGGGCACCGTAAACCTTCAGCCTCGCAGAGATGTAAAACGGAAGAGCGGGAAGAGGTCGCGGAAAATCTTCGCCACATCGGCGGTGAAGTTTGGGCGAGTGGCCGCAGACGGCGCCATCTTGCGGCGCACGATCCAACCGAGCAGCTTCTTCCATTCCTCGGGAGTGGCGGGCCAGCCGCCGTGCTTGGTCCATTCCCGTTTCTCGGTGGAGTACCAATAGCTTTCGTATTTCCTGTCGAGGCGCCGCTTCTGGCGCGCAATCCACCGGGGATCGGCAAGCACGCGGGGACGCGCAATTTGCGCCAGTGCTGAGATCTTGCTCCGGTAGTCGGAATAAATGCGAAAACCTGCCGTGGCGGTGTCGGTCGAGATTCCGACGTAGAGCTGACCGCCCTGCCACCCTTTGCCTCCCGTGCCGGGGAACATCAGATACATCTGCGTGCGGTACGGCGACTTGTCTTTGGCAAAGCGGATGTCGCGGTTGATCCGGGAGAAGTTCGTCCCGGTGCGGCCGCAGACGTCGAAGCCTGCATCGAGTTTGTACACGGCGGGAGTGAGTGTCTCGAGCAGCGCGCGGAAGGGCTGGACGATGTGCTCCTGGTAGCGGCCGCGATTCTCGTCCATCCACTCTTTGCGGTTGTTGCGGCCGAGCTCGCGGAAGAACCGGAGTGTCTCTTTCGAAAAAAGCGCTTTCTGCGGCGGCATGAGTGAAAAGATTCCTTTACGTGACGGAGGACTCAAATTCGCATTATTTTCAAGAGTAATGCGGAGCCGATTGGAATCATCAGAAGAAATCCTTGCTACGAGATGGGGCTAATGACAGCCGCAACCGCGCGGCGTGCAGCCGCACGCGCCCGAGTTGGAGGGCTGGCCGTTGGCTTTGGAAGAATTTCCTGGGGCACTGAAAACAGAGAGCTGCAGCGTATGCTTGCTGCTCTCGCATTTGGGACAGGAGATTTCCTGCGCCCTGTTCAGGACCAGGCGCTCGTAGCGCGTTCCACAATCATCACAAACATATTCATAGATCGGCACGGAATCGAGTCTCCTGCGCTATACGCAACTGCTGAGACTATCCTACCTCAGTGCGGGAAGCTGTGTCACCTGTGCGTCGCCGGCAAGCTCCAAAATGGATCGGTTTTCCCGGCGTCTTGAGGTGTTTGTACGTGCAGCGGAGGCCACATGGCCGATGATGAGGACCGTAGGCGACGGCCAGCGTGGAGCGCGTTGGAGTTCTTCGAGCGTGGCGCGATGGATTTGCTCGCGTGGCGTGGAGGCTTCCGAAACGGCGATGCAGGGTGTTTTCGGAGGCATTCCCGCGACGCGCAATTCCCGCGCAAAATCGGAGACCCGGTCGCCGGGCATGTAAAGCACGATCGTCGAACCGCGCGTCCAGCCATGGAGCGCTTCCCAGGCGTCCTCACGGCAGCGGTGGCCGGTGAGAAATACAAGGCGGGATGCGAGCCGCCGGTCGGTCAACGGAATCTCCGCTGAAGCGGCCGCAGCCAGCGCGGCGGTTACGCCGGGGACCACCTCGAACTCGACGCCTGCGGCGCGCAGGGCTTCCATCTCCTCGCCGGCGCGGCCAAAAATGAGCGGGTCCCCGCCCTTCAAACGCACGACCGTATTCCCTTCGCCAGCCGCTCGAAGCATTCGCGCGTTGATATCGTCCTGGGTGAGAGATTTGCGCCCGCACCTTTTCCCAACATTCAGGACTTCGGCCGATTCCGCCGCCAGCGAAAGAATCTCCGGGCTGACCAAATCGTCGTGCAAGACCACATCGGCGCTTCGCAGGATGCGCCATCCCTTCAGCGTGAGAAGCTCCGGATCACCGGGCCCCGCGCCCACCAGATAGACTTTGCCGCTCATACAGTTCCCTTCTTTGGGCGGAGCCGTGCTATTCGGCGAAGCACGCGCCTCCTGCGTTCGGGATCCATCGTGCGTGAGAAGAGCTTCCTTCTGGCAGCGCCCAGCCGTTCCACCCACGCGGCATACTCCGGCCCAAACTGGATTTCGAGTCGCTGGCGGATGTGCTGCGCAAGCGATGGGCTATGGCGGTCTGTAGAAATGGCAATCTGCAAGGGTCCGCGGCGCACCACGGCAGGGTAATAAAAGTCACAGTGCTCCGGGTCATCCACAACGTTGCACAAGACACCTCGACGCTTAGCATGGCGGTAGATTTGGTCATGTAATGCGGATGAAGACGTCGCCGCCACGACGAGAAATATTCCCCCCAAGTCCGCGGGCAAGAACTCGCGACGCGCCCACTGGATTCTCTCTTTCCTCGCCAGCGTTCTCACCGCAGCGGTGGCTTGCGGCGCGACCACTCGAACTGCGGCACGCGCAAGCAGGAGGCTTTCGATTTTCGACTGTCCCACGTGACCAGCGCCGACAACCAGGCACGGCATCCCCGCAAGCTTCAAAAATACCGGAAAGAGCCCCGCGGGCTTCACCGGGTTCCGCAATGCCGGCGCGGCGCGGTTCCCCTTGCCACTGCTGCGAGCGTCCCTTGATCTGGAGCGGGCAGTCATGCCTAGACCTCCACGCCATGCGGCAGCGTTCCGGAAGCGACGTCGCGGGCCACGGCATCCATTGCTCTGCCGGCAAGATAACCGCGGATTTCGGCGTCGCTCTGGCGAGCGAGAAACAGCCGAAGATTCTCGCCCGTTTTTCGGCCGGCCTGGAACTCGCGGAGGAGGCGCTCGATGGCCGCGGGAACTTCCACCGCAGCGCAGCGATATCCGACGGGGCGCGCAATGGAGGCAAACTGGCCGACTGCGCCGCCGACGCAAAAGTAGTAGGCATCCACGAACCGCCCATCCACTTTGATTTTCTTGCCCTCGATGCCGATGTCAGCGATCCAGTGCTGACCGCAACTATTGGGGCAGCCGGTGACGTGCAGTTTGAAATCCTGGCTGAACTCCGGCAGACGCTCTTCGAGCTCCTCCACGAGCCAGCGGGCAAAACCTTTTGTTTCCGTAATCGCCAGCTTGCAGAACTCCGTTCCGGTGCAGGCGATCGCCCCCCGCCAAAAGGGCGATGCACTCACGCGCAAACCGGCGGCGTCCAACTCCCTCGCCAGCGGCGCGGTATTTCTGTCCGGGACGTTGATGATGAGCAGGTTTTGCATGTTGGTGGTGCGCAGCTCGCCGGCGGCGAACCGATCGGCCAGATCGGCGGCGGCCTTCATTTGTTCTGCGGTAAGACGCCCGCGCAAAACCGCCGCGCCCACGTAGCAATATCCCGGCTGTTTCTGCGGGTGGATGCCTACATGATCGCGATATACATCCCGGGGCGGTTCTTCCGGTTCGGCGGGATCAAGGGAATAGCCCAGTTTCCGCTCGAGCTCCGCCTGAAAGCTTTCCGCGGTCCAGCCGTGCCGGAGGAAAAGAAACTTCATTCGCGCGCGCTCGCGGTTTTGACGCAGGCAATCGGCGTCGCGAAAGATTTCCGCGATCGCGCGCGTGACAGGCAGCACCTGATCCCAGCGCAGAAATGCATTCAGGCGGACCGCCAGATGTGGCTCTGTGGATAGGCCTCCGCCCACACGCAACGAAAAACCCAACTCAGGCCGTGCGCCGCGCGCACGGATGCAGGCCGTCAATCCGATATCGTTGATCTCCGGATAAGAGCACCACACGCGGCAGCCGGTGATGGAGATCTTGAATTTGCGCGGGAGGTTATAAAATTCGTCTTGATTCACCAGCATCCGGGTTGCGTCGAGCGCCAACGGGGAGGCGTCGCATATCTCCTCGGCGTCCACGCCGGCTAGCGGGCATCCGGTGATGTTGCGCGTATCGTCGCCGCAGGAGCCGTGCGTCGTCAGGCCGGCGTGCCAGAGCTGTTCCAGAATATCCGGCAGCGCTTCGATGCTGACCCAGTGGAGTTGCACGTTCTGGCGGACGGTCAAATCGGCAACTCCTCGGGCGTATCGTTGGGTCAATTCGGCAATCGTGCGCATTTGCCGCGAGCGAAGCAGGCCGTTGGTCAGCCGGATGCGTACCATGAAATAGGGAGTGGACTTACCTTCGCCACCGGATCCACCTACCGCTCCCAGGCCGTCACCCTGCGTGTACACACCCCACCAGCGGAAATACGTGCCGAGCCACTCCGGTGGAATCGAGGAGTAGCCTTGCTTCGCAAAGCGGCGAATCTCCGCGAGCGATTCCCAGGGATTCTTTCCGCGTTTCAGGCGCTCGACACGCTGCGCTTTTGTTTCCCGAGACGTTTGCGTCATAAAAACAAAAAGCCCACCTCCCAGGTTCTCTTCTGGCGGTGGGCGTCAACTCCTTGCTCGATGAGGGCTGAATTACCTAGCTTTCGGTCCTCCTCCGCCAGCGAATAGATCTGGACAACAGCCAGGGCAAATGCAGTTTATCGTCTGGCAAGAGCCGAACATAATCCCTATATTTTAGTCGGGATTCAATTGGAACGCAACTCCTTTAGCGCGGACCGGACAGATTTAAAGTGCTGGGCTTCAGGAAACTCGCCGGAAGTGCAATCCCGGCAAAGGATTGCAGACCATGGCCGGATACAAAAAAACCGCCCCCGGTGGGGCCAGGGGCGGTTGAATTTGCCTGCGGAAGTGGTTTTACCTAGTCGCCTGCGACCGTTGCAGCCTCAGCGGCTTCGGTTTTTTCGCCGCTGCCATTGTTGGAATGACCGTTCCCATTGGCATTGGGGATTTTCACCATGGGGGCCCCTCCGCCAGGAACCGCCTTCTTGATATCGGCAACGGTGCCAATCTGCACGACTGAAGGTTGGGATTTCTTCAGCACCAACTCTTCATAGATCGCACGGACCTTGGCCTGCTCTTCAAGGGCCTTCTTGCGGCGCATGCGGTCTTCCTCAGCGGCGGTCAACGGAATGTCGTGTTCAAGGTGGCGCACGCGGGCAGCGTCCTTCGCGTCAATCACCAGCGAATGCTCGTAGGTATCGAGATTCACGCTCTTGCCCTTGGCGTAGATCTCATGCTTGCCGTGGGTCTTGTACCACTGCGCGACCGTCGCGTTCTTGTACATGTTCTCGATGATCTTCCGCCAGCCGATGCCCGTGTTGTACGCGCAGAAGGATATCTCACCCTGCTGCGTGGCGTACGGGATGATGCACATTTCGGTGCGGCGGAAGTCGTAATTGAATAGATCCTGGAACCACATGCCGGCGATGAACAGGAAGTTCCACGGATCGGATTGGCGGCGCTTCATGGCGTCTTCGAGCGAGCGGTCGGGGCTCGTCTTGCCGTATTTCTTGTCCGAATCCTTGGTCAAGGCCCAGGTCTTGTCGAATTTCTTGAAGAGATCATACAGCGTGAGCCCCTTGGGCCCTTGGAAAGGCTTGTAGTTCTTCAGGAGGGCCAGAGCCATCATGAAATTGGAGAGCCCTTTGCCGCGGGCCGCGTCGGTGATGGCGGTAACGTCCTTGACGAGCTGCGGGGCATCGAGGAAGCGGGGCACGGGCGCCCATTCCTTGGTCTCCTTGTTGATCATCAGGGCTGTGCCTACGCCGCAGTTCGGGTGGCAGCCGCAGGAGAGTGCGCCCCACTGCGAATCGGGACCGTGCACCAAGTCCGAAAAGCCTGCAAAGGTGCTGACGAACGAAATGGGGAACCAGTCGCGGGTCGGCTCGACCTTGCCTACCTGATTGCTGACGTCACGCGCCAAATGGGAAAGAGTGTAGCGCTGGCGCAGGCGGCGCTCCGGAGTGATGTCTTCATCGCGGCCCGTAAAGGAGACCGGCTGGAACGAAACGAAGGCGATCTTCTTCGGGTTTTCCATCGCAAACTTTACGATGGATCCGACCTGGTCGTTATTCACGCTGTTGACGATGGTGACGACGAGCACGATCTCGATGCCGGCTTCGTGCATGTTTTCGATGGCCCGCAGCTTCACATCAAACAGGTTGCCCACTTGCCGGTGGCTGTTGGCATCGTTCCCGATGCCGTCAAACTGCAGGTAAGCGTAACGCATGCCCGCTTCAAAGGCCTTGCGAGAGAAATCCTTGCTCTTGGCGAATTCGATGCCGTTGGTCGCTGCCTGGACGCTGTTGTAACCGCACTTCCGCGCGTAGCGGACGGCATCCAGGAAGTACGGATGTATGGTGGGCTCGCCGCCGGAGAACTGCACGGACATTTGGCGGCGCGGCTTGATCTTCAGCGCGTTATCGAGGATTTCCTGGATTTCGTCCCAGGAAAGCTCATGGACGTAGCCAACCTGGTTGGCGTCCATGAAGCAGGGATCGCACATCATGTTGCAGCGGTTGGTCAAGTCCACGGTCAAGACAGAGCCACGGCCGTAGCGCACCGTGCTCGACCCATGCTTGTGAAGATCTTCATCATTGTGGGCAGGGATATCGCGCCCAGGGAAGTTCTTTTCAATCCAGGAAAGGAAGCGCGAATCCACGGCCATCAGGTCTTCATAGTGACCGTGGATGGGACAGTCTTTGACCATCCACACCTGGCCATCGCGCTCAATAATCTCCGCCTTGATCTCGCCAACTTTTTCGCTCATCAGGTCGCGCCAATCTTTTTTCCCGTCGAAAATTGCCTGGCGCGCCTCCTTGACGCAGTCCGGGCAAAGCGAATCGGTCTTTCGCGGCCAGCCGAGCGTCGGCTTGGTCTTCTCCCAAGACTTCAGCAGCGGCTTATCCGACCATTTTGGGGTGAACGAGGGGTTGGGATTGTGCTTGTTGAAGAACTGGATGGTGTTGAATGTCACCCCTGCCGCTTTGCAGAGCACGGCGTCGAAGGCCCTCAGTACCTGCGTGCCGATTGTTCGAGACATTACTCGATAACCTCACTTTCCAGATTTGCACCAGAATTTAAATTGCGAATTGGCCCCAACGTTCCCCCGGGGCCTTTACAACCTACCACGGTTACACAACTTCGCCTAAGTCTTTGTAGATGTGTAGTTTCCCTCGAAATGCCTCTCCCGTCCAGCCGCTTCCGTTGAATGGCAGGTATGCGGGGGTAAACGGCATTTAACGGCAGTTAATGGGGAATTTCAGGTGATTGGCGGGTAAGGCAAAGGGGTTACTTTTTGAAGTGCGCGGGCTTGTTTTTTCGCTTGTGGCAAGCCTAATCGTTTAAGACAGGCCGCAAGACGGCAATCGCGAAATGCGCCAGCCGTGGAGCGCCTTCATCCAATTGCAGCCAGCGAACCGCGCAGTTGTCCTTCAAATACTTGGCCACCTTCGGTTCGCTGATTTCGAGATGCTCGGCAAACCGGGTGCGCAGCGATTCTTCTCTGTCTCGCCGACCGGCTCCGCCACGCTCGGGGCGGAGAAGATTAGCGACCCCGATGCGAAGAGTTTGACACTCTTCCACATAATAGTAAGTGGTTTGCTCAGAATCGGAGAGGAGAAACACTCCAGGGCCTGCCGGCGCCTGGTCGGCTTGTTCAACGCGGAACAGCGGAGAGGCGAGGAGCCGCCGCAATTGAGATTCGAGAAGCGCAATCCTGGACGATAACCCTGGATCGCCGGCGCGGCCGCGCACCGGAGCAAGAGGAGTTTCGGTAGAAAGCTCGGGAGCCGGCTCGCGGGGCTCGATGCGCGGCAGTACGCTCGGCGCCACGTCCGCGGCGGGTCTCGCAATCCGCACAGGGGGAAGCGGGGGCGGAGGCGCGACCGGTCCGGGCACCGCTGCTGCTGAACTCCTGGCGGAAGCCTCCTGGCCGACTTGCGTGTCTCTTTGCCCGTGCCGGCGGCCGCGGCCACCACGCCGGCCGCGTCGGCGGCGTTTTCTCCCAGAGCCGCTTTCTTGGGGCAGGCCCGTAACGGGCTCAGGGCCCCCGTGGAAGGGTTCAACAACCGAGCTTGCAGCAGAACTTTCGCGATGTTCTTCCATTGGCGCGGGCGTGTGAATCTCGACTTGCGCCGGTGCCCGGTCCACGACCGGCTCGACTGGGAAACTGGGCGTGCCCGCTTCCGCCAAAATCGGGACTCCCAAGCGTGCCAATGCTTCCTGAGCTTTCACCTTCCACTGCGCCCGCCGGAACCGCTCGGCAGCGGCTGTGTACCACCGTGCGGCTTCTTGATTCTCGCCGCGCTTTTCATGGTGGCGGGCGAGCTCAAACGCCACCATGGCGTCGCGCGTACGCTCATAGAGCGCTGCGAGTTGTCCCGCCGGATCGGCGGCTACTTTGGCTTTGCGGATACGCGCCTGGATTTGGCGCCAGTCACTCATAGCTGGCGAGCATTGTAACAGCACCCCGCCCGTCGAGCCAGCAAGTGTCAAGATTCCTGGTGAAATTCCTGCCAGTGGTCAAAGCGGACTGTCCTGCTCCCCCTGCTTATAGTAAAAGATGGCTATTGACTTTCATTCTATTAAATTTTATAGTTCTACGCCAATCCTGCTTTAAGCTGCTCTTGTAGAATCCCTATGGGTCGATTACTTGTAGCCGTGTTGTCGTTGTCTCTTTCCTTGGCGCCCGCCTCGGTTGGCACCAGTACACCTCTTGGCGTGGTGACGGCGGCGGAGCGCGCCCAACTCCGCGCGCTCCCGGCCAACAAGGGTGACAGTGTTTTTGACGGCGATACTCTCTCTACCGACATGGTGGGGCTCCTGCAAGTGCGCGCCATAGCGGCGCGATTTCAGCTCGCGGTCAACAGTGTCGCCACGGTCACACAAACCCCCAGCGGCATCCTCACCACCCTGACGCGCGGCACCGAAGTCTGGTCGGCGGCCCGTGCTGGAGCCATCGAACTCCACGCCTCCCAGGCGCGCATTCGCCCCGTGTCGGATGGCCCGACGGTGGGCCAGGTCACCCTGGTCAGCCCCAAAGAGTTGCTGGTCACGGCGCGGCGCGGAGCCCTGGAAATCACCGTGGAGGACGAGACGCAGATCGTGCCCGAAGCCACTTCTTACCGCGTGCTGCTGGACCCTCCCGACCCGCAGCAGCCCCAAGGTGCGGGCGGAGGATCGAACCATCGCAAAAAGATGATTCTCATCCCGATCATCGTCGGCAGTACGCCCCTTATTGTTTGGCTGCTCCATGAACTATTTGAGAGTCCCGACCGCCCTTAGCCCACCGCAATCAGATCGATTTCAACCAGCGCATCCTTGGGAAGACGCGCGGCCTCAACGGTGGAACGCGCCGGCGGGAGTTTTGGAAAGTACCGGGCGTAAATCTCATTCATAGCAGAAAAATCGCTCAGGTTCTTGAGGAAGACGGTGACCTTGACGACGTGATTCAGATTGGCGCCCGCGGCCTCCAGAACACCTTTCAGGTTCTCCAGTGTGCGCTCGGTTTGTTGCCGGATGTCGCCGCTGATCAACTGCCCGCTCTGGGGATCGAGCGCCGCCTGGCCAGAAAGAAAAATAAATCCATTGGCCTTGATGCCTTGCGAATACGGTCCGATGGGATTGGGCGCGCGATCCGAGTGCACGGTTTCTTTCATGGTTGTTTCTCCTTG
Organism: Candidatus Acidiferrales bacterium; assembly: GCA_035631855.1. Lineage (GTDB taxonomy): Bacteria > Acidobacteriota > Terriglobia > Acidiferrales > UBA7541 > DASQHY01. Next base: position 20,561 of record DASQHY010000071.1, on the reverse strand, counting down.
GGAATGTTGGTGGTGGAGTTGGGCTGGGAATAGCGGGCACGGAAATCCTCGGGGACGCCGGGCTTATCGAGCCAACGATGGAAAAAGTCCGCCACGTTTTGGCCGGTCTCCGCTTCCAGAGCGGAGCGAAGATCATCCAGATCGTACCCTCTTCCGCGGCGGGCGTGAATCATGCGCGCGATGGCATGGTGCAAATGGTCGCGGCCATATTGGTCTTCCAGCGCGTAGAAGAAAAACAGGCTCTTTTCGCGATCCGGGCTATCCCTTTGCTTCTTCTCCGTAGATTTGTCTTTTCCGGCAGAACTCGGATAGAGAGCCAGGCTTTCAGCCAGGTCTTTGCTCCGCGCACCTGATCCCTGGCGGTTCTCTTTTGCGGCCAATGCGGCATAACGTTCAAGCGCATCGAGCGGTGCCGCGAGTTCTGCGAAATGGGGCTCTGTGCCCAATCCGAGCCAGGAAGGGGAAAGGGATTCGGCAAGAGAATCGGACCCCAGCGTCGAGATATCCTCGACGAGCGCCACATCGGGGAGAGGTTGACAACCGATGAATCCTTCCGGAATGCCAGCAGAATCTCTTCCAGTTGTTGGAATTGCCTTACCCGGGCACTCTACGATCCAAACCGGTAAGGGGCCTTTTCCGCGCGGTCCAAATGAGGAGTCAAGAAACTGCATGGTCTGCGAGACAGTTTCTCCCGCCTCGTTAGCGGTTTTTTCGTCCAAGGATTTTCGCGTCCAAAAATAGATGGTCCGTTGGGGGCCTCGAAATTCCCGCTGCTCATAATGACCCGCGATAACGAAAGGAAGAGAGCTATCGGGGCGTTGCTCGAATCGGCGGCTGGTCTCGCCGGCTATCTTCTTGGATCCATGTTCGTGCCCGCTGGCATGAATCAGAAAGCCCTGCGGCAGCCGCACCATGAGATTCCATTTCTTGTGCGGGCCGCGTAGCTTCGCGAATACGCCCTTCGGTGGTTCTAGCTCGGGGTACCAACCGACAACGGGCAAGTAGAACGCATCTTCAACCGCCAGAGGCGCGGCAGCAGATTCCGTCAGAGAATGGCTGATGGCATACAGAATCGTGAATTCGTGGCGTTGTTTCAGCACCCAGGGAGGGTCGAAACGTACGTTCGACGCCTTATCTGACGCCCCGGTTGGTGTTTGCAGAGCCAGGCCGCGACCATCCAGTTGAACCTGCAAGTTCTCAACGTCGAACGAATCCGGGTTTGGCAGGCGGATCTGGATGGAAGAAAGCGGTTGATTGCCGGTGTTTGCCAGACGATACGACGCGCGAATTTCCAGGTGTGGCTGCGGTCGAGAAACGAAATGAATGTCCAGCGTGCGTTTCTCGATGGTGTAACCGGGCCCGAGAGGCACGGCGCAGGAGTCCAGCAGAAGCAGCAAAGCCACCAGGGCAATTCCCGGCAGAAGACGAAGGATGCAACGCACAAGCAAGGTGTGGAGATTCTAGCGGGACGGAAGGGCCGGGTCAAAGATGAACAGGCTCTGTTGTTGAGACCTCAGCGAGGCTTGCGCCCGCGGATGCGAACGAATCCCGTGGTGTTGGCCGCGCGGCGCTTGGCCGCGATGATTTGTTCCGCTTGGGCGTCGGGCATACCACGGTTGATATCGTCGAGAATCTGAGCCTCGGTCATTTCTACGTTCTTGAGCTTCGCAATGACCGGGCCGGAAAGAACGGTTTTCCCGGCAACACGCCGCTGCGCTACAGCCAGGATGACGCGATCCGATAATCCCGTCAGACGAATGGTGACCGCTTCCCCCGCCCAGCCGGGGAGTTGCTTCATCTGGCCCAACCGAAGGATAGTTGGTTCGGCAACGCCCGCCCTGGCCAATTCGCCGATGGAGGCGGCGTCGGTGAATGGTCGATTCTGCACGCGCGCTTGGCTGAGGAGCTCGACGCAACCGGCGTCGGAAATTCCCGCCTGCTTCAAACGGATGATCTCTGCAACCTCGAGATCCGTGATTTCCAGGCCCTTCAGTTCTTGGACTTTCTCGTACCAAATGCCCGCCTGGTCGAGCGGTTGCGTGTTGGTGCTCTTGAGCCGCTTGCATCCGGGGACGGCCAGCAGGGCGACTGCGAGTACACAGAGAGGAGAAGCACGCCTCATTACTTCCATTCTAGGCGGGAGAGCGCAGCGCCGCCGGAGGGTGTGCCGCGAAGATTAACAAGCGCGGGAGAAAACTGCCGACGAAGTGGAGTCAGGCCCGATACACCCGCTCGACGCCAAAGACGCCCGAGATTTTCTTCAGATTCGCAAGAATGCGCTCGAGTTGTTTGCGGTCGGCGATCTCCAGACTGAGGTCAATGCGCGCCTGAAGGCCGTCCGGGCGGCTATCCAGCATGCGAATGTTGGAGCCCGCGCCGCTAATGACCGAGGTAATTTCCGCAAGCATCCCGGTGCGGTCCTTGGTACGAATCTGCAGATGAACCGGGAAGGTGGCGCCGCTGGAGCCGGCCCATTCCACGGTGATGCGCCGTTCGGACTGGTAGAGCAGGTTTTGGACGTTGGGGCAGGCGCTATTGTGGACCGCAACGCCGCGGCCGCGCGTGACGTAGCCGACGATTTCATCTCCGGGGATGGGGTTGCAACACTTGGCGCGGTAGACCATCAGGTCGCCATGGCCGCGCACCAAGATGGCGGCATCGCTGATTCCGAGCATGCGCTTGACGGTGCTGACCAGACGCGCGGGCTTTTCTTCCGGGACGGCCTGCGCGTCTGCCAGCGGCTCGCCGAGCGCCTTGCTAAGAACCTGCCGGGCGGAGTATTTCCCGAACCCCAGCGCCGAGAATAGATCCTCGAGCTTGCTGAACCCGTATTCGGCAGCCACTCGTTGCAGGTCATCATCGGAGATTCTCTTCAGGCTGCGGCCAAACTGGCGCGCCTCGCGCTCGAGAAGGCGGCGGCCGACTTCAGCGGCCTGTCGTTGCTCGTGGAGATTGATCCAATGGCGGATTTTGGAGCGCGCCCGCGAGGTCTTTACGAAGCTCAGCCAGTCGCGGCTGGGGGTGTGACCCTTCTGGGTGAGGACTTCAACGACGTCGCCGTTGGCAAGCTGGTGACGCAGGGGAACGATTTGTCCGTTGACTTTTGCGCCCGTGCACAGGTGGCCCACCTCGGTGTGCACGGCATAGGCAAAGTCCACGGGCGTGCCGCCGCGCGGCAACTCGATCACACGGCCCTTTGGAGTAAAGGCATACACTTCGACGGGGTGCAAATCCACCCGCAGAGTGGAAAGGAAGTCGCCCGGCTCCTGCATCTCCTGCACCCACTCGATGAGCTGCCTCATCCAGACGATGCGGCGGTCGTCGGCGTCGGAAACAGTTTTTCCGTCCTTGTATTTCCAATGTGCCGCGACGCCTTGCTCGGCAATGCGGTGCATTTCCTGCGTGCGGATTTGCACTTCGAAGGGCTGGCCAGCGTGGATCACCGTGGTGTGCAAGGACTGGTACAGATTCGGACGCGGGATGGCGATGTAGTCTTTGAACCGGCCGGGGACGGGCCGCCAAATCTGGTGAATGACGCCAACCGCCGCATAGCAGTTCCGTTCGGAATCGGTGATGACACGGACGGCCAGCAGGTCGTAGATCTGGTCGAGCGGCCGCTGCTGCCGCTGAATCTTGCGGTGGATGGAGTACAGACCCTTGCTGCGGCCTTCGACTTCCGCGGGAATGCTGTTTTCCACGAGCTTTTTTCGAATCGTTTCCTGGACTTCGCTGAGAAACTTTTCATGGAATTTGCTCTTGGATGCGACCTGCTTGCTGAGTTCCAGAAACGCCGAGGGCTCCAGGTAGCTGAAAGTTCTGTCTTCCAGTTCGTTGCGGATGAGACCCATGCCGAGGCGGTGGGCGATGGGGGCATAAAGATCCATGGTTTCGCGGGAAATGCGTTGTTGCTTCTCGGCGGGAAGAAACTCGAGCGTGCGCATGTTGTGAAGGCGGTCGGCCAGCTTAACCAGCACGACGCGCACGTCATGAACCATGGCCAGCAGCATTTTGCGGACGTTCTCCGCTTGGCGGGCTTCCGGCGCCAGCAGATCGAGGCGGCTGATTTTGGTTACGCCCTCGACCAGACGCGCGGTGTCTTCACCGAACTGGGCGGAGATCTGCTCGAGGGTAACGCGCGTGTCTTCGACGACGTCATGAAGCAGCGCGGCGCAGATGGTGGTGACGTCGAGCTTCATATCCGCGAGGATGTGCGCGACTTCCAAGGGATGAGAAAGGAATGGCTCGCCGGATTGGCGAACCTGACCCTTGTGGTGCTCGGCGGCCATCACAAAGGCGCGGCGCACCAGCTCGGAGTCTTCTCCCGGACGGTTTTGCCGTACCTTTTCCAAAAGCGCGGCAAACCGCGCCTGGAGGTGCCGTTGGGCCCTCTCGCGCGTGAGCGTGGTCAGCGGATTTCCGAGCGAAGGCATCGTCTGATTATTGTAGTGCCGGGGCGCCTCGACGGCTAGAACAATTCACCGGCGGAGATTCAGGGAACTCCAGATGCGGCGGGAAATAGGCGCGGAAAAATTCGGGTTCCAGGGGCGCTAGGATTTCTGCGGCTGATTCGCTTTTTGCTGCTTGATTTCTTTCACCTTGTCCAACAAATCGTCGGCCTGCTTGATCAAGCTGGCGCGTTCTTCTGCGGATTCCACCATGTCCGCTTTCCGGCGATAAAGAAAATTCAGATAGGCCATGGCGTCTTCGTAATCGGGACGAAGTTTGATGGCCGTTTCGAGTTCGCTGATCCCTTCTTCCACCATGCCCTGGTATTTCGCCGTATATTCTTCGCGAGACTTCGGCGGGAGCGGATCTTCATCCCTAATTTGCTTCTTGACGTTCGCCTTATTGTATTCGCGGCGGATGTCCACGTTGGCCCGGTAGGCCAGCGTCCAGTCAATCACCGCAACCCAGTAATACGGTTCGGGGTCCTCGGGCTTCAAACGAATATGTTTTTCGTGATAGGTCTTGGACTCTTCAAACTTCTCCGGTGAATAGGGAGTGCCTGCCATCTGGAAGAGAATCGAGCCGATCCCGTCAATGGCCGAGAGGTTGTTAGGATCGGCCTTGAGAGCTTCTTGAAATTCCTCGATCGCCTGTTTCCCCTTGCGGATATTTTCGTCCGAGGGAGCTCCGGGGATGTATTGGCTGGCGTAAGCAGTGGCCAGATAAAGCTGCGCGTTTAGCAGGCCCGGGTCCAGTTCCTTGGACTTCTTGAAGTCCTCAATGGCCTCGTCATACAGGCCGTTCTTGTAGGCTTGCACACCTTTGTTCAGGAGGTCGCGCGCCTTCAGCTTATTGCAGCCGCCGAAAGTAAACGCAAGAATGAGTAGCGCCGCTAAAGAAACCACTCTTCGGTCCCAGCCAGCCGGTGCGTAGCGATTCATAGGAAACGTTCCATCCCTGAGTGATTTGAATTCAGCCCTGCGAACGAGAAGTGTTACTGGCCGGCCTCGAGTTTGGCGGTAATTAAGCCAACGCTATCCACACCCGAGCTGCGCATGATGTCAATGGCCCGCGCGACGTCGGCGAACAAAACCGCGTCCTCTCCCTTCACGAAGGCAACCTTCTGCGCCCGCTCTTTGAAAATCTGCTCGATCCGCGGCCCCAAACCTTCCCACGTAACGTCGTCCTGATTGATTTTAAGTTTTCCGTTGGCATTCACCGAAACAACGACCGTCAGGTTTTCCAGTGCCTGGTCCTGCTTGGCGTTGGGCGGAGTGGGCTGGGGCACCAGCGCTTCGAGGCCCTTTGGCGTCATCGGGGTGATCACCATAAAGATGATGATCAGCACAAGCAAAATATCAATCAACGGCACGACGTTCATGTCGGCCATCGCGCCGCCCTTCGATCCGCCTACCTGTATTCCCATCGTTATCGCTCCAAACGGAATTGCATCAGTTGCTCGTCGGCGGGGGAGGTGCAGTCCGCTGCTCCAGGGTACGCTCGGTCAACAATCCGAGCTTATCTACACCGGCGGAGCGCACTTCGTCCACAACCGAGACGACCACGCCATACTTCGCCCGGCCATCGCTTTTCACAAACACGGTCTTGTCCAACCGGTTGGCGAGGAGGTCTTTGACCTGGTTGGCCAGGTCTTCCTTTTGAGTCTTGGTTGTTCCCAGATAAATGTTTCCGTCGCGGGTGACCGCTACGATGATGGCGTCGTCGCGGTCTGCGGCCTGCATATCGATCGGGTTACTCACCCTGGCCAGATCCACCGACATCCCTTTTTGAAGCAGCGGCGTCACCACCATGAAGATAATCAACAGCACCAGCATGATGTCGGCCATGGGGATGACGTTAGGGCTCGCCATCACGGCCGGCGCTTTGGGCTTATAGCGCTCATGAGCCATTGCTTACTTCTTTCCACCCCGGCGGGTAATGAAGTAGTTGACCAATTCCATCGAGGAGTTGTCCATCTCCACGTCGAAAGCTTCGACCTTGTTGGTGAAGTAATTGTAGGCCCACACGGCGGGCACGGCCACGAGCAGGCCGAGCGCGGTGGTCACCAGGGCCTCCGAAATACCTCCGGCAACCGCCGAAAGACCGGTAGCCTTTTCGGCCTGGATGCCCTTGAAGGCGTTGATGATGCCGACGACCGTCCCGAACAGTCCCACGAACGGAGCCGTCGAGCCGATGGTGGCAAGGCCGCTGAGGCCGCGCTTCATTTCGGCGTGGACGATGGCCACGGAGCGCTCCAAACCTCGTTTGGCCGCCTCCACCACCTCACTCTCCGAGACCTGCGCCGAAGCCGATTGGAATTCGGACAGCCCGGTGGCCACCACTTTGGCGATGTGGCTCTTCTTGTTGCGCTCGGCAATGGAGATCGCTTCGTCGAGCTTGCCCTCACGCAACGCGCCCGCCACCTGCTGAACGAAAATACGCGACTGCTTCCGCGCGGCGCTATACATCATCGCCCGGTCAATCATGACCCCGAGCGACCATGCCGAGAGGATGAACAAAATAAACACGACGATTCTTGCAATCCAGCTCATCGTGCCCCACATGCTGCGCAGGTCCCACTGGGTCGTAGCTTGCAGCAGCATCACTCCGAACAAGTAAAGGTTGGCAACCATTCGCTTTGCTCCTTTTCGCTCGCAATCTTTGTTCCGACAAAAGCCGCTGCGTCACGCCCGCGTGGAACGAAGGCACGAAACGGCCCAAGCTTGTCCCATTAATTCAGCGTAAAAACCACGTCAATGGTGGTATCCACTTCCACCGGTTCGCCGTTCAGAAGCGTCGGCCGGTAGCGCCACTGCCGGACAGCGTCCAGGGCCGCCTGAATGAGCAGCGGATGGCCGGACTGCACCTCAAGCTGCTGGATGGTTCCGTCCTTGGCGATAATGGCATGCAGGACGACTTTCCCGGAAATGCGTGCCTGCCGCGCCAGCGGAGGATACTGCGGCTGAATACGGCTGATGATGTTGGCCGCCGTCACTTGGCCGCCCTGACGGATGCGCTGCTGCACTTTTGGCGGAGGAGGAGTGCCAACGACCCCGCCGATAATGCCGCCAATCACGCCCCCAGCCTGGCCCCCGGGAACTCCACCGGGAACTCCGCCCGTAACGCCGACGCTCACGTCGGGGGGCATTTCCTCTTCTTTAATGATCTTGACGTCCTTCGGGATGGCCTTTGGCGCCATCAGTTTTCCGGCCTGAATCAGGCGCGCGACCGGCTTTACGATTACCTTCTGCACAGCGGCGGGAGGCGGCGGCGGGGGCGGCGGCGGAGGCGGCGCGACCAGTAATGTCGAGAGCATCCTGCCTTCCAACGTGTCCGTGTAGATCAACGGAATCAGGATGAGCACGGTCAAGGCCGCACACTGAAAGAAAACCGACACCCAGAATGTCCAGCGCTGTTTGGTTTTCTTGGGGACCGGACTACATTCCACCAGATCGTCAAACATTTTCCTACCTCCTCCCGGCGGTCGCGAGACGTCCTGCCGATGTCTCGCCGGGCCGGGGTTTGTTTCCGGCTGCGGTTCCGGTGCCTGCCACCGCTTTCTGGCCTCGCCAGCGATTCCAGGCCACAACCAGAGGGGCAGCGATTCCAAAACTGGAGTACGTTCCTACCACAATTCCTACCACCAGAGCAAAAGAGAAGGCGCGAAGCACCTGACCGCCCATCAGGAACAACACCAGCACGGTGAGAAACGTCAGGCCGCTGGTCAGGATGGTGCGCGAGAGAGTCTGGTTGATGGACCGGTTCACAATGGCAGGGAACGGCTCCCGGCGCATGAGGCGGTTGTTTTCCCGAATGCGGTCAAAGATGACGATGGTGTCGTTCATCGAGTAGCCTACCAGAGTCAACAGCGCAGCCATAACCGTCAACGAAATCTCGAAATTCAACAGCGAAAAGAAACCGAGCGTAATCAAGACATCGTGAAACACCGCCAGGACGGCGGCAGCACCGTACACCCACTCGAAGCGAAAGGCAATATATACCAGCATGCCCCCCAAAGCACAGAGGGTAACGATGATCGCTTTGGTGCGGAGCTGTTCCCCCACCTTCGGCCCCACAATCTCTACATTGCGCACGGCGAATTTTCCCAGTCCGTAATTATTCTTCAGCATGGAGACCACTGCAGGGCTGGCGCCGTCCGCGCCCTTGAGATCGTCGAAACTGGTGAGGAGCCCATGGTGGTCTTTGTCACGGGAATCCGTCAGGCCCTTCGCAATCTGCGTGTAGCGGTCGCTGGCCCCCGGGCCCAGCGCGAGCGGGTCGTGTTTTGATAAGAACTCGGCCAGCGCCGCCGTGGAGGCGTTGTTGAAGTCTCCTTTCGCCGCATCGCTCACGCCGAACATGGCGCTGAGCGCTTTCAAGATGGCGCTCCTGCCGGCATCCAGCGCTTCCTCGCCCTGCCCCTTTTCCTCAAGGCCGATGACCACCTCGTTCGAATTCGGATTGGTGAGGTCGCTGATTCTCTGAATCTGGCTGTTTCCCAGGCCTTGCGCCGCGAGCCCGCTGCGGATCTGGTCAATGGGAGGCGTCTGGGAAAACCGGACGTACACCAGAGTCCCACCCTTGAAATCAATCCCGTAGCGCAGGCCGTGCTTAGTTATCCAGGAAATACCTCCGATGAGGAGGAAAAACCCGGAGAGCGCAAAGAAGAATTTGGCCTTGCCCATCCAGTTCAAATTTGGCTGCTTAAATAGTTCCATAGCCCTTTTGCGGTCCTCTTTTTTAGACTCCAGGCCCGACCGTTTTGTTCCCCGCTACAAGCTGAACCAGCCTCTTTCCGCCCTGCGCTCCGCCCCGTTAAATGCTCAATTCCGCTTGCCGCTCCATTCGCCCCAAATGCCATCCAAATATAGTTTTGGAGACATAGATCGCGGTGAAGATGTTGGCCACGAGACCGATAATCAAAGTAATGGCAAACCCTCTCACCGGGCCGGTGGCAAACATCAGAAAACACGCGGAGACCACCGTGGTGACGTGCGTGTCAATGATAGTCAGAAACGCGCGGTCGAACCCCGTTTCCACGGCGGATGCCGGAGCTTTGCCGTTGCGCAGCTCTTCGCGAATGCGCTCGAACACAAGTACGTTGGAGTCCACGCCCATACCGATGGTCAAAATGACACCGGCAATGCCCGGCAGCGTCAGAACCCCGCCAAAGTAAGCCAGCGCAGCCAGAAGGATAACCAGATTCAACAACAGGGCCAGCACGGCATTCGCGCCCGAAACCCGGTAATAGACGAGCATGAAAATCATCACCACGACGAGGCTTAGGATCGAGGCCTGTACTCCGTGCCGGATCGAGTCGGCGCCCAGCGAAGGTCCGACGGTCCGTTCTTCGAGGTAGCGAACGGATGCGGGCAGCGCGCCGCTGCGAAGCTCGAGCGCAAGATCGTGCGCCGACTGCTCATCGAAGCTTCCCTCGATGTATCCCTGGTCTTCGATCCGCGCATTGATGGTGGGCGCCGAATCCACGCGGTGATCAATCACAATGGCCATCGGGCGACCGATGTTTTGCTCCGTGAACGGCCCGAAGCGGCGGGCCGCTTCGGTGGAAAGCGAGAAATTCACTTGCCAGGTGCCGGGCCGGTTGCTATTGCGGGATTCGGATGTGTTGCGTAAATCGCGGCCGGTGACCACAGGAGCGCGGTCCAGCAGCCACCAGTTCTCGCCGCCGCCCTGGCCGGGAGCGCTGCTGGATTTCCCCCGGACTAATTCCGTGCCCGGCGGCAGAATACCGTTGTGCGCGCCAAGCGCGGCAGCTTCGGAAGGGTACGGGGTGGGATCCTCCACGCGGCGCAATTCGAGCTGGCCGCCCGCCTGGATGACGGATCTGGCCTGCGCCGGGTCGCCTTCCCCGGGCAGCTCGACCAGAATTTCATTTTGGCTGCCGCCGATGATTTGAATGGTCGGCTCGGTCAATCCCAGGGCATTGATGCGCCGCTCGATCGTTTCGAGCGATTGCTGCATGGTCTGCTGCTGAATCGCGGCAATGGTAGCCGGCCGCATGGTCAACAAATATCCGGAGGCCTCTCCGGAAGCCGGGCCGGAATCCCATTCACTCCGGAACACATCGTTGAGCAAGTCGTGGAACTGCGAGAATTGATCCGGGGCGACGTTGCGCACCAGGATGTGGGTATCGTCCACGCGGCGGATCTCGTCATAGCGGATGTTTTTGTCCCGAAGCTGGCGGGTCAGCCGGTCCACGGTCTGGTCCGTTTCCTGGCTGATGGCTTCCTGCACCTGCACTTGCAGGATGAGGTGAGTGCCTCCCTGCAGGTCCAAACCGAGCTTGATCTGCTTCGCAAAATTGCTTTTCACAATCGCCACGGACTTCGGGACGTCCGGCAACCCGAAGAGTCCGTACACACAAATCAGAATGACGCTGACAATGAAAACTATTTTCCACTTGAGAGTTGGGTTCATAACTCGTGTTCGCTAATTCACGGGCTTTAGCCACCTGCCTCGGCACGCAGACCGCGCTAGGTGGGACTCTTCTCCTTTTCCACCGAGGCAATGGCCGCGCGAGCCACCTTCACCTTGACCTGATCGGCGATGCGAAGCTGGACGGCATCCTCTTCCAGACCCACGATCGTGCCGTAAATGCCGCCGGTGGTAATCACCTTATCGCCGTTTTTCAGCGCCGCGCGCATCACGCGGATCTGCTTCTGCTGCCTTTGCTGGGGGAGAATAAGAAGAACATAGAAAATGCCCATCACGACGACCATCAAAAGGAGGGGGCTTGCCAGCAAGCCCGTGGGGCTCGTTGCCTGCGCAAGCACAGCCGTCCAAACACCGGAGCCAGTCATTCGAATCAACACCCTGTTCCCGCCCCAATTCCCTGGGAGGCAAACACTCCAACCGCTGCGACGTCCCGCACGGTTGCCGACCGGAGGCAGGGGCGCTATCCGTAGGTTTCTATTGTACCGCTAAGACAGCTCTTCGCCAGGGGCTATCTTCTGCCCCTAGGAAGCGTCCGCCTCGAAGCGTGTGTGCAGCAGGGACGAGAGTCCAGCCAGGTTCCCAAATGCGATAGACTCCCGGATTTGCCGCATGATGTCAAGGTAAAAGTGAACGTTGTGAAGAGTGCCGAGGATCGAGGCGAGCAACTCTCCGGCAAGAAATAAGTGGCGCAGATAGGCGCGCGAATACCGGTTGCACACGGCGCACCGGCACTGCTCATCGAGCGGACGCGCATCCTTGGCATAACGAGCTTTTCGGATCAGCACGCGGCCCTGGCTCGTGTACAGACAACCGTGCCGCGCGGCGCGCGTCGGTAGCACGCAATCCATCATGTCAATCCCCAGTGCGACGTAGTCGGCCAGCTGCTCGGGCTTGCCCACTCCCATCAGGTAACGCGGACGGTCCCTCGGCAGAAGCGTGGTGACCTCAGCAGTCATCTCGCAGGTCATTGCGTGCGGCTCGCCAACGGCGAGGCCCCCGACCGCGTAGCCCGGGAAGTCCAAGTCCAACAATTGGCGCGCGCTTTCGCGGCGGAGGTCCGCGAAGGTCGCACCTTGCACAATCCCAAATTGAAGCTGCGCAGGAATGCTCCCGGAGGCCGCCAAGTCCCCATTTTGCCCGGCTCGTGCGAGGTGATGTTTGCGAGACCGGCGCGCCCACTCAGTGGTTCGCTTCACCGCCGCCTCGGCACGCGCGCGTGGCGCGGGCGTTTCGATGCACTCGTCGAGCACCATGGCGATGTCCGAGCCGAGCGCGAGTTGAATCTCGGCGGCGGTCTCCGGCGTGAGTATATGTTCTGAGCCGTCGAGATGCGACCGGAAGAGAACGCCTTCGTCCGTGACTCTTCGCAGACCGGCGAGGCTGAAGACCTGGTACCCACCGGAATCGGTCAGGATGGCGCGCGGCCAGGCCATGAACTTATGCAAGCCGCCCAATTCACGAATCACAGCATGGCCGGGCCGGAGATAGAGATGATAGGTGTTGGCAAGAAGGATCTGGACGCCGAGCTCTTCGAGAGCCTCCTGCGTAAGGCCCTTAACCGTGCCGGCCGTTCCGATAGGCAAGAACACCGGCGTGTCAATCGCGCCGTGGGCGGTGTTCAGGCGCCCAAGCCGCGCCCCGCTCGGGTCTTCGCCAAGAACCTCAAAGACGGCAGCCATCCTCGCAAGTGTAACAGCCGATTGACCACTTTGCAGGCGCGCCGGCTGTCACAACAGCATCAGATGACAGCCCATCCGACCTTGAGCAAAATCCAAACAATCCAAAGCCCGAATACCACTCCAAATGCGGATCCCGGTTTGATTTTCTTCGGGTTCGCGGCGCTAAACCCGATCGCCAGAAGCGCGAGAAACCAGATCCAGAAGATCTCCAGCGACGAACCCAGGGATTGCAGCCATTTCGGCGCGTCATCTGCCAAGAACGCTCCGACGTTCGTGGCGAGCAAGTGCTCGGGGTCGACCTCCCCCGGGTGTTTGAGAAAGAGGATGATGATCGCGAGGACACTTCCGATCACGGAAGGAACGTAGGCATGGGCGGTGATCGCAAATGAAGCGCCGTATTTCAGCCCTGCCCCATTGAACAAATTGAACGCACCCCAATAAATCAGCGTGATGATAAGCACGAGAAGGACGGGCCCCAGGGCTCCAAATGCATAGGAACTGATCGGCGCAAACTTCAACTGTGATTCGAGAATTCGTTCCTTTTGTTCCGGAGGGGCCTGCGCCAACCTCGAATTGCTTTCATTCTGGCGTTGAAAGAAACCCCGCCAATCCGTCCGCTGTGCGATTAAGGCGCCGACAACGATTCCTAACAGAGTGAATAGGACAATCGGTGCGACCCAACTTGGGCGCTTCGCAATATCCTCAAACGTTGCCTTGGGACTGAACAGCGCGCCAAAAATCCGTCCAATGTGATTAACCGGAGCTTGAGGCTCAGGGGCCACCGCCGGCGTAGTAACCATCGAGAATTACCTCCACAGGTTGTTGCGTTCTGCGTTCCGACCTCTTATACGCAGGGCCGAAGGACCATATTTCAGCGCGGCGAGTATATCGCAAGAAGAGCCGGGAGGTGCGAGGGGTTATGCCGCGGGCACTTCCGGGACTGCGGCGAGCAGCGCCCGGGTATAAGGATGCGCGGGTTGATTGAGGATTCGTTCGGCCGGGCCAGTCTCCACAAAGTTTCCCACCTGCATCACGGCGACGCGCGTCGCAAGCTGCGCCACCACCGGAAGGCTATGAGAAATGAGCAGAACCGTCAGCGAGAACTCGCGCTGCAGCTCAGCGAGTAATTCCAGGATCTGCGCGCCGACGGAAACGTCAAGCGCCGAGACCGGCTCATCGGCTACGAGCAATTTTGGCCGGAGAATCAGTGCGCGAGCGATGCCGATGCGCTGGCGTTGTCCTCCTGAAAACTCATGGGCGTGCCGACCGAGCGCATCGGCGCCCATGCCCACGCGCTCAAGAACCGCCGCCGTGCGTTCCAAGCGCTCCCGGCGGGACATCGCCGGCTCATGGATGGCCAGCGGCTCGCCGACCAGTTCTCCGACGCGCATCCGCGGATTCAGCGAAGCAAAGGGGTCTTGAAAAATCATCTGCATCTCGCGGCGTAACGCCCGAAGTTCGGCACCCCGCACCGCGCGCAAATCTTGCCCGGCGAAGCGGATTTCACCGCTGTCCGGCTCGATCAACCGCAAGAGCATTCGCGCCAGGGTCGTCTTGCCGCAGCCCGATTCCCCGACAATGGCCAGCGTTTCGCCCACGGCAAGCTCTATGCTGACGCCGTTCACCGCAGCGATGCGTTCTTCATCATCTCCTGCTGCTGTGGCCAGGAGTCTCGAGGAACGAGGGTAACTCTTCTTCAGGTCGCGCGCTTCGAGGAGGAATTCCGTCATGGGTTCACACCAGAATACAGCGCGCGCGGTGATCCGCCGAGGCCGCGCGCAGCTCCGGAACCGCCGCGGCACATTCCGGGCGGCGCAGCGCGCAGCGGGGCTCAAACGCGCATCCCGGCGGCAACTCGTCAAGCCGCGGCACGTTTCCGGCAATCGGCAGGAGCTTGCCGCGCTTCAGCTTCGGCGACGCCCCGAGCAATCCTTCGGTGTACGGGTGCCACGGGCGCACGAGCACTTCCCGCGCGGGACCTTCCTCGATGATTCTGCCCGCGTACATCACCGCGAGCCGGTCCGCCACTCGCGCGACCACGCCGAGGTCGTGGGTGATAAACAGCAGGCCGAGGCGCAACTCGCGCCGCAAGCGGTCCAGCAACTCCAGAATCTGCTTCTGCACGGTGACGTCGAGCGCCGTGGTCGGCTCGTCTGCGATCAGCAAGCGCGGCCCCGACCCGCCGTCCGCCAGGGCCATCGCAATCATCGCCCGCTGCCGCAAACCGCCAGAGAGTTGATGCGGGAATTGTTGCGCGCGAACTTTCGGCTCGGGCACGGCGGCCCGCTCGAGAGCGGCCAGGGCGCGCGCGCGCGCTTCGCTCCAGGAAACGGACGGCTCGTGCGCCCGAACTGTTTCTTCAATCTGCGCGCCGACTCGCATCACCGGATTGAGCGAAGTCATCGGCTCCTGAAACACCATGCCGATTTCGCGCCCTCGCACTTTCTGCAGTTCCTGCTCTTTCAGCGTCAGCAAATTCTTCGGGTCGTTCCCGACGCCCTTGCTTGTTGCGTCTTCTTCCGCCAGCCATGCTTCTCCTGACGCCCGCGCTCCTTCCGGAAGCAAGCCCATCAACGCCAGCGACAACATGGTCTTCCCGCTCCCCGATTCCCCGACGAGACCGAGCGCCTCCCCCGTTTCGATGTGCAGCGATACATCGTTGACAGGGCGTACCCATCCGCCCGCCACCGGCAACTCCACAGTCAGCCCATGGACATCGAGAAGCCTCGCCATGAAACCATCTTAGCCATGTGTCGCGGGCCGCGAAACACGAAACTCCATTCGAGTTGACGGGAAGGACAAAGACAGCCGGGCTAGCGGCGCGAGACGGGAACTGCAAATTTGAGCGCAGTGTGTGTCGCGGAAAAACTTGCTACTTTCACGTCCACTAAGCCGGCCTCCTTGCCGGCGGCCAGGACATCGTTTTCCGTGATGTGTTTCTGTCCTTTTGGATAGACGATCCACAGCCCGCCCGTTTTCTTGAGGGACTTCGCGAGCGGCCGAATCTGCTTGAAGGCTGCCTTCGATTCGGCGCCGAGAAAAATCCAGTCGGAGTCGTTGTGTGGCTTTCCCTTTGCGATTTCATTCGTACGCTCGCGCAATTGCTTCAGGAAGCCCTCGTCATCCACTCCAACCACGGAAACAAGGTTTCCCGGCTTGACTCCCAGCTTGTCGAGCAGCGATTTCGGGTGAAGAATCTTCTCCGCCCATTCCTGCGCGTACGGCCCCAGCTCAAAGACCGCCTTCCCATCCGGAAATTCGATGTGCAGTTCGCCGCCGGCGGCCTTCACCGACCGCATCGAGCGAAACGCGATTTTTAGGCGGAAGTCGCCGCGAAACAGCAATTCCTCCGATTCCAGCAGCGCTTTCCCCTTCGCACTCTTTCCCTGAAACCGCGCCGTGCAATTCATTTCCTGTCCCACGCGCAATCTCCTTTCGCGCAGGTCTCCAAACCGCGCAGTGTATCTCAGCTTTCCTTCCGGCGCTGCTCCATTCCCGCTAGAATGCGGAGTCACGGAAACGATGGATCCCGCCGCCCATCCACGCGTGGATTGGAAGCTTCTGTTCTCCCAGCGCAGCTTCCGCTACTTCTTTGTGGGCATTTTTGTTTCCCTGTTCGGCTCGGGGATGAATTTCTCCGGAGTCACCTGGTACGTCCTTTCGTCGACGCACTCCACGCTCAGCGTAAGCCTTACCGTAATTCTCTATACACTGCCCGGACTGATCGTTCCCTTTCTCGGAGGCGTGCTGATTGACCGCAGCGACCGCCGGTACCTCGGCATCACGATTGACCTGGCGCGCGGCTTCATGGTTCTCGGTGTTGCGGCGCTGGTTTACTACGGCCGCGCTCATCTTTGGCAGATCAATGGGATGGTCCTTCTGAACGGGGCGGGCGCGGCCATTTACTGGGCCACGGTAAATGCCTTGGTACAGGAGTTGATTCCGCCCGGCCAGTTCGTTGGCGCGAACTCCTCCGTGCTGATCGCCGTGCAGGGCGGGCTTATGTTGGCGGGCGCCTTCGTGGGCTTCACCTACGAGCACGCCGGGCTCGGCGGCATTCTGGGAATTGATGGCGCGACCTATCTCGTTTCTGCGTTCTGCCTGTTCCGTTTGCGGCGCGGCTATTTTCATCCGCGCCACGGCGAAGCCCTGGGTGATTCCATCCCCGACGTGCTCGAGACCGCGCCCATTCCGCCGATTGTCGAGACCAGTCTCGCCGCCGGCGTGCTGCGGGATCTTCGCGAAGGCGCTCGCTACTTGCGCGAGCAACCACGCGTTCTGGCCCTGGGGATCACTTACGCCACCATGCTGGCCGGCGTGATCAGTGCAAACGTTTTGATCGTGGCTCTGGTGAAAGACATCCTGCATTCCAGCGCGAAGGGTTACGGCTTTGTGCAGACGGCGTGGGCCATCGGCGCGGTCGCTGGAGGACTGGCCGCCGACCCGATCGCGCGGCGGCGGCCTCATGCGCTGCTCGTTGTGGCGATGGCGATCCTGGCGGTCGGCCACGCCTTCTTGCCTTTTGTTACGCTGCTCGCGCAGGCCGTCGCCTTGATGGCCATTTTCGGCGGCTGCCGCGCACTGGGCGCCGTGCTCACGCAATCGGCAATCATGGGCATCGTGCCGCGGCGCTTGATGGGCCGGACACAGTCGGCGTTCTCCGTGATGTCCACGACGCTGCAGGTGGCCATGAGCTTTTCGCTCGGCTGGATTGGTCTGCATCTCAATCTCGCCGTGGCGTTCGGAGTCCTCGCTTTGCTCTATACCGGAGCGGTTCTGGCTGCTCTTCGCGCACGCGCGCTCAGCCAGCCGGTCTCTCAATTTGCGGGCTGAAGAGGCCGCGCTAAAGGAGGAGATGATGAGCGAAATCCTGCCCGGTTTGAAGGGCATGCTCAATGTCCACCCGCTGTTCGTCCATTTCCCGATTGCCCTGTGGATCGGCGCGCTGCTGCTGGAGGCGCTAGCCGTCTTGCGCTTAAGTGCCGACTGGCACCGCACCGCCGCGCGGCTGCTCTACCTGGGCACTCTTTTCGGTTTGCTGGCAGCCGCCACGGGGCTCCTGGCGCAGAACTCCGTGCCCGACGAAGGGCCGGTGCACGGCGTCATGGAGCTGCACGAAAAGTTCATGCTCGCAACCACCAGCGCGGCCGTGGGGCTTTGCATGTTTGCCTTCTTTCAGCGCGACCGCTTCGCGCAAGCGCAGCGCAAGATGCTCCTCGCCGGACTGTTTGGGCTGACCATTCTGCTAACCATCGGAGCCGACCGTGGCGCTTTGCTCGTTTTCAAGTACGCGACTTCCGTGCAGTTGCCAAACGCCGGCAAATGAATCGTGCCCCGGTCACTGATCTCCATGCGAGAGTAAAGAAATGGGTTTTGACATTCTCGGAAAAATAAGCCAAGTCAAGACGATTGCCAGCGGACGCGCGATTCGGGAGCTTGCGCGGCTGCAGAAAATCTACGGGCAAGGTCGCTGGCGAAAGAGGAAGGGCGTTGCCTTGGTGCGCTTGGCCGATGGTACAATCGCTAGAGTTGAGGTTCACTGGTATGAAGCCCATGGCATCGGGAAAAAGGAATACAAGATCAAACGGTTCCTGGCCTAGAAAACCGGCCCGCCAAGCCAGGAATCCCCGATTTGTCGTCTGCATCCAGAATAAGGATTACGAGGCGTCCCTCCAATTGCGCAGGATTTATCGAACCGTCCGCGATGAAAAGGCCTCGGCTCTTCAATTCCTTCGCGTCATTGATGAGTCCGGCGAAGACTATCTGTATCCGAGAAAATTCTTTTGCCCGATTGTGCTTCCTAAGGAAGTTGAAAAGTCATTCTGACCGTCCAGCTCGTTCCTACCCCAACGTGGCACTTTGCGCCCTCGAGAAGTAGATACGGAAATCGAAGCAATCTGTGGAGTATCCATTGTAACGGAGTGAAGATAGAGGGGCATGGATGAGAATCTTTATCTCAGGCGCGACGGGCGTTCTCGGCCGGCGCCTTGTAGAACAGTTCGCCAGACGAGGTCACTCCGTTGCCGGTCTGGTTCGTGATCCGCGCGGGGAACAACGTGTGAAATCGCTCGGCGGCGAACCGCGCTGGGCGGATCTCTTCAACCCCGCGACGCTGGCCCGCGCCGCGGAAGGTTGCGACATCATTCTTCACGCCGCCACGTCCATTCCCGTCAAGCCCAAGATTTCGACGCAGGATTGGATGATGAACGACCGCATTCGCCGCGAAGGAACGCGTGCGCTCGCCGATGCGGCGGCGCGCGTGGGCGCGAAATTGTATTTGCAACAGAGCGTCGTTTGGGTGGCGCGGCCGCGCGATGAGTCGCCGTTCCGGGAAGATTCGCCCGTTGTGTGCGAGGATCCTATCCTGCAATCGGCTGCCGACGCCGAATCGATCGCCCGAGAAGCCGGGGAGAAGCACGGCTTTTGCGTGGCCGTGCTACGCGGGGGCTCCTTCTACGACGCTGAGTCCGGCCACACGCGTATGCTGGCGGAAGGGCTGCGCCACAGGAAGCTGCCCATCATGGGTTCCGGCGATGCTGTTTGGGCCATGATTCACACCGACGACATGGCTGCCGCGTTTGTCGCCGCTGCGGAAAAGCCGCAGAGCGGCATCTGGCACGTGGTGGACAACGAGCTTGTTACCGTGCGGGATTTCTTCTTAACGTTCGCGATGAAGCTCGGTGCGCCCGCGCCTCGGCGTGTCCCCCTGTGGCTGGCGCGCTGGGTGACCGGTGAAGCAACCGTGCGCTTTTTCAATGCGTCCACGCGCACAACCAACGCGCACCTGCGCCACGACTTCGCCTGGGCGCCTCAGTACCCCACGTATCGCGAAGGGCTGGACCAGATTCTCGCCGCTTGGAAAAGCAACAGTCCATCGAAAGCGGAGTGATACAAACGCATGCTCCACAAGAAGCCGTTTGCGCTCGCTGTGATTCTGATTCACCTTGCGGTGAACGTGGTCCATGGGCTGGCCCATAATTCTCTTCGCATCACATTGACACGCACCCAGCAGGTTTTTGTTCTGACGGTGATTCTGGCAGCGCCCCTCCTTGCGGGGATCCTTCTCCTAATCAAAGCGCACCGCGCCGGGGCGTTACTCCTGCTGTTCTCAATGGCAGGATCGCTGCTGTTCGGCGGCTATAATCATTTTGTCGCCATCGGTGCAGACAACGCTCTGTACGTTGCATCGGGCCCCTGGAGCATGGCGTTCCAAGTTACCTCCGCGCTGTTGATTGTGACGGAGTTCCTCGGATGCTGGGCCGGATTTGCGATGTTGCGCCAACCGCCGCAATAGCAGCTGCTGATGATGCTCATCCGCCTCTTCGGCCGCTTCGCGTGAACGCCGTAAAAAATGAGCCGCAGTGTCCTGCGGCTCATTCTTCCCCTTGCAATTTGTGGAGTGAGTTCGATTTAGCTTCAGAGGTATTCGCGGCTCGGCCCTTCCAGGAACGCGCGCAGCTTGCGCGAACGCGACGGGTGCCGCAGCTTGCGCAACGCCTTCGCTTCGATCTGCCGGATGCGCTCGCGCGTCACCGCAAACGACTGCCCGACTTCTTCGAGCGTATGTTCGGAGCCGTCGTCCAAGCCAAAGCGCATCTTGATCACTTTTTCCTCGCGCGGCGTGAGCGTCTTCAGCACCGACGAAGTCTGCTCCTTCAGATTCAGGTTGATCACCGCATCCGAAGGCGACACCACGGCCTTGTCTTCGATGAAGTCGCCCAGATGCGAATCCTCTTCTTCCCCGATCGGCGTCTCCAGCGAAATCGGTTCCTGCGCAATCTTCAGGATTTTGCGCACCTTGGCGACGGGGATGTCCATGCGCTTGGCGATTTCTTCCGACGTGGGCTCGCGCCCAAGCTCCTGCACAAGCTGGCGGCTGGTGCGGATCAGCTTGTTGATGGTCTCGATCATGTGCACCGGAATGCGGATGGTGCGCGCCTGGTCGGCAATGGCGCGCGTGATGGCCTGGCGGATCCACCA
>DASQHY010000070.1:0-7088 GCA_035631855.1 Candidatus Acidiferrales bacterium | reverse complement strand
AGGCGAAGGGGCGACGACGTTCGGGGAGGGCATGGTGGGCTAGGGGCGGGGTCAGTGGTCGGCTTTTCAGTAGCAGCTCTCAGTGGTCATCGTCCATTTTGTGGAAATAAGTATAGCATAACTCATGTGGTAAATCAATAGAAAGTTAACTTTAGTGGAATGAAGGGGTTAGCGGAGCGATCCTTCGGCTCGCAAGGTTTGCTCAGGACGAATATCCGGGTCGGATATTCGATTAACTCCCCGAGAATGAAGAATTTAGAGGGAGGCAAGGGCGAATGCAGGGCGGTTTCGGAAATGATGGGCAGAGCATAAGAACGTAAAACGCAGAGGACACAGAGAGCGCAGAGAACAAAGCGCGGCACTGGTGTTTCGGGGGAGGAGGGAATAGAATCTGGCGGCATCAAGAGGGAAAGTCATTGTGGGGTAATGTCGGATGGCGAAGCGGCTAAAAGCGGAAAAGCCCGCGACGAAAGCCCGCAAGAGACCTATCGAGCAGTACGAACACAAAGACAAGAAGCGAGTGAACAATCCGCCGGTGGGGCTGGTGACACCGCAGACGGACCCGCCCGCGCCCTCGCTGCACTCGGGATGAGGTTCGTGAGACACACGCGCATTATCGTTACGCACTACGGCGGGCCCGATGCACTGCAAGTGGTTGAAGAAGAGTGCCCCGAGCCGAAAAGTGGTGAAGTGCGGGTGAGAGTGCTGGCGGCAGGTGTCTCCTTGCCCGACGTGATGATGCGCGAGGGCATTCATCCCGAGACGCCCCGGGTGCCCTTCACGCCGGGGTGGGATCTGGTTGGCGTGGTGGACCGGCTCGGCGACGGTGTCTCAGGAATCGAACCAGGCCAGATCGTTGGCGCACTGCCGATCCATGGCGCTTATGCGGAGTTTGTCTGCCTGCCGCAGCATGAACTGGTTCCGGTGCCATCCGGGTTGGACGCCGGCGAGGCTGTCAGCCTCATCCTGAACTACATCACGGCGTACCAGATGCTGCATCGTTCTGCGAAGGTCAAATCGGGGCAGCGCGTGCTGATCCACGGCGCGGCAGGCGGGGTCGGCTCGGCGCGCTTGCAGCTTGGGCGCCTCGCCGGGCTGGAGATGTACGGCACATGTTCCTCGCGAGGGGCGCCGGCCGTTTCCGACCTGGGCGGTGTCCCCATTGATTACCAAGATCAGGACTTCGTGAAAGAGATTCACCGCCTCACGAGCGAGGGTGTGGACGTCGTCTTTGACGGCATCGGCGGCGCGCACATCTGGCGTTCCCGCAAGGCGCTGCGTCCCGGCGGGAGGGTGGTGGCCTATGGCCTGACTGGCTCGCTTAGTGGGGGACGATTGGCTTCGGGTCGTTCCGGTAGTCGTCATCGTTATCGCGCAATCGCCATCTTCGGATTGTACATTGCGGGCAACTGGCTTCTCCCGGGCCGGAAACGGGTGGTCCCCTACAGCATCCAGACGCTTAAGCGGCTGAGACCGGCATTGTTTCGGCAGGATTTGACCGCGCTGTTTGAACTCCTGCAGCAGCAAAAGATCAAGCCGCTCATCGCGCGGCGATTTCCTCTTGCCGAGGCAAGGTACGCGCAGGAGTTGCTCGGCAAGGGAGGCGTGACCGGCAAAATCGTGCTCGTGGCCAATGCGTCATCGCTTGAGTCGGGAGAGGCGTAATACCTTTCACTTCATGAGGCGGGGTCAGAAGAGGCCTTGCTGGCGGCGAGGGAGTTCGATGCCGAAGTGTTTGTAGGCGCGGGCGGTGGCGACGCGTCCGCGGGGCGTGCGGTCAATCAATCCCAACTGCATCAGGTACGGCTCGTACATGGCTTCGATGGCGTCTTCTTCTTCGCTGAGCGATGCGGCGAGGGTGTTGAGGCCGACCGGCCCGCCGGAATATTTTTCGATGATGGTGAGCATGAGGTTGCGGTCCACTTCGTCGAGGCCGTGTTCATCCACGCCGAGCATCTGCAGGGCTTCGCGGGCCACGGCGAGGGTGATGTGTCCCTGGGCGCGGACTTCGCCGAAGTCGCGCGCGCGGCCGAGCAGGCGGTTGGCGACGCGCGGCGTCCCTCGGCAGCGGCGGGAAATTTCGGCGGCGCCATCGTCGTCAATGGCGATGGCGAGAATCTTCGCCGAGCGGCGGATGATTTCGACCAAGTCCTCAGGCTGATAGAAATCCAGCCGGTGGACGATGCCGAAGCGCGAGCGCAGCGGCGCGGTAATGAGTCCGGCGCGCGTGGTGGCGCCGATGAGCGTGAAATGGTTGAGCTGGAAGGGATGAATGCGCGCGCCGGGTCCCTGGCCGATCACCAGGTCAATGCGGAAATCCTCCATGGCGGGATACATCACCTCTTCGATGGCGGGAAGCAGGCGATGAATTTCGTCGAGGAAGAGGACTTCGCGGGTTTCGAGCGAAGTGAGAATGGCGGTGAGGTCGCCTTTGCGTTCGAGCAGCGGGCCGGAACTGGTCTTGATGGGAACGGACAATTCGTTGGCGATAATCTGCGCGAGCGTGGTCTTGCCGAGGCCCGGAGGGCCGTAGAGCAAGACGTGGTCGAGGGCTTCGCCGCGGCTCCGCGCCGCCTGGATGGCGATGTCAATGTTTTCTTTGACGCGCTGCTGGCCGATGTAGTCGGCCAGGCGCTTGGGGCGGACGCTGGCTTCGATGCGCACGTCGTCTTCGAAGGCCTGGCCGGAGACGATGCGGTTGGGCGGATTGGCGCGCGGCTGCATGTTATTCACTGGCGTGAGCTGCGCGGCTGCCCGGGCGGCTCAATTGCTGGAGCGTGGCGCGAAGCAACGCTTCAAAGGATGCGGCGGCGCCAGCACGCTGGACGTCTTCGACGGCTTTTTCGGCGGAGCGGCGCTCGTAGCCAAGGTTCACCAGCGCGGAGAGCACGTCAGCTTCGAGGCCGGTGCGCGACGTGGGCGGCGCGGCGCCCGGCGGCTCCATGGCGGCGAGTTTATCGCGCAGCTCGACGACCATGCGTTCGGCGGTTTTTTTGCCGACGCCGGGAATGCGCGTGAGCTGCGCGAGATTGCCGGCGCGGATCGCAGGGACAAGTTCTTCGACACTCATCCCCGAAAGGATTTTCAGCGCGAGCACCGGGCCGACACCGGAAGCGGAAAGCAGCAGCTCGAAGAGATACTTTTCGCGCGCGGTGAGAAAGCCGTAAAGCGCGAGCGCGTCTTCGCGCACGTGCGTGTAGATGAGCAGCGTGACTTCGGCGTGCAAGTCGCCGACGGCATAAAACGTGGAGAGCGGAATGTGCACCAGATAGCCGACGCCGTTGACGTCCACGAGGAGTTGGTTGGGGCGCTTGTCGGCCAGGCGTCCGCGAAGCTGCGCAATCATCGCGAAAGAGTATTGATGAGGGGCGGCGCGGTGTCAACGCGAAGCGCGGGGTGAACTAGCGCGAGTAGCGTCCGAGGAGTTCGGCGTGGGCGAGGATGTGGCCCTGCATGGCGCGTTCGACGTCGGATTTGGATGCGCCGGGCTTCAGGTTCAGTTTGGCGTCGAGGGCGTAGAGCTTGAAGAAATACCGATGCGCGGAACCGCGCGGCGGGCACGGGCCTCCGTAGCCAATCCTGCCGAAGTCGTTGCGGCCCTGCCGCGCGCCACTGGAGAGCTGCCCCTGTTTGGCGACGCCTTCGGCGAGATCGCGCGCCGCCGCCGGAAGATCGTACAACACCCAGTGAACCCAGGTGCCCATCGGCGCGTCGGGATCGTCGGCAATCAGGGCGAAGCTCTGCGCGCCGGCGGGCGCATCGGACCAGGCCAGCGCGGGCGAAAGGTCGGCGCCATCGCAAGTGAACTGTCTGGGAATGGAGCCGCTAGGCTCGAAAGCGGTGCTCGAGAGCTTCATCGCAGTGGGGGCCATGAGGGGGTCTCCTTTGGGCTGGAGTATTCCGGAGGCAGCAAGAATGGCAGGCGGGATGAGCAGAACAAGCGCCATGAGATTTGAGAATGGCCTCACGGGAAGCATTTCCCCCTATGCACATGCTAGCCCGGGAGTTAGATGCGGGCAAGCGATAACGCGGGAGCTTCGAGCGGCGGCGCGTGATGCGTGGACTCAGGCGCTAGCAGCGCGCCGGCGAAGGAAGGCAGCGATTTCCGCATGCTTGCGCTCCTCGGCAAAGGAAAGCGGAGTCTTGCCGTCATTGGTGCGCGCGGCGGGATCGGCGCCGGCTTCGAGAAGCATGCCGACGATTTCGAGGCGGCCGTTTGCGGCGGCCTCGTGCAAGGGCGTATAGCCAGGGCCATAACGGTGATTGGGGTTGGCACCGCCGGCGAGGAGCCAGGCGACAGTGTCTTTGTGGCCGAAGGCCACCGCGCCGGTGAGCGCCGTGTAGCCCGCGGCATTGCGTGAAACGGCGTTGACATCGGCGCCGCGTGAAAGCAGGTACTCGGCGACCGCGCGCTGGTTGAAAACCGCCGCGAGAGCGAACACGGGGAAGCCGTCGGGAGAGTAGCTGTTCGCGAGCGAGGGATCTTTTTCGACGAG
This sequence comes from Candidatus Acidiferrales bacterium, assembly GCA_035631855.1. GTDB lineage: Bacteria > Acidobacteriota > Terriglobia > Acidiferrales > UBA7541 > DASQHY01. Next base: position 2,592 of record DASQHY010000070.1, on the reverse strand, counting down.
TTCTTTGACGCGGCTGAGCCGGCCAGCGGCGGCAGCATCGAAAAGGTCGAGTGGAACACCCCGAGCGAGGAGAAGGTCGCGGATTTCGTGCCTGCCGTTGTAAACGGCGAAGAGGATGGCGGACTGCCCCTGCTCATTGCGCGCCGCTCCAAGCGAGGGATGGGCGTCGAGAAGCGCAGTAGCTCCGGCGAGGTCCCCGGCTCTGACGGCATCAAAGAATTCCTGGGCCTTGCTCATCGAAGACCTCCACAGAAGACAGGCGCTTTACAACTGTGCTACAGGCTGAGTTTAAGGGCAAGGCGGGGGGCAACTTTTCGCGCCTTGGGAATTTTGCGCGGCGCGAATTTGCCGGCAACGAGGCAAACACATCGCCTTCGCCCGGCATCCAAGATGCCGGGGTAACATAGAATCGCGGCTTTGGGTTAAGATAGGGGCGGTGCGGAGCGGTTTCCCCGGCTTCCCCGTTGACGGTTCCCATACCCGAAAGGGGCATAAAGCCCCGCAATCGTCGCTCCGGGCCTGTCCCCCGAGTCATCAGGGTAAAAAAGGAGTTCGGCAGAATGGTGCATCGCGGCTGGATCGGTTTCGTTGTGGCCATCTTCGCCTTTGGGTTGGTTGCCGCGTGCAACGACTACAACTACACGATCCAGACGCCCACGGGCTCTGTGCTCACTTTTGTTGCGCCTTCCGACGCCACTGCCGGCGGGCCGGACTTCACGCTTACGGTCAACGCATCGCCTGCGAACCTGGCATTCGACAGCACGACCGTGGTGATGTGGAACGGCCACGCTCGCACCACGAAGTTTGTTAGCGGAACTCAGGTGACCGCCACGATTACAGCCGCGGACATTGCCAGCCCCGGAACCGTTCAGATCCAAACGGTGACCAAACAGTCCGGGCAGGGCAACAACGGTCTTTCCAATACGCTGCCGTTTTTCGTCAACCCCTCGTCGTTCCCCGTGCCCACGATCACGGCACTGAATCCCAACACCATGAAGTTTGGCGGTCCGGACTTTCCAATGACTGTCACCGGGACCAACTTTGTGCAGAGCCCCGGTAATCCGGTCAATTCTGTAGTCAAGTGGAACGCAAACAATCTCGCGACTACGTTTGTCAGTTCCACGCAGCTCACTGCAACGGTCCCGGCTGCCATGATCGCCTCAATCGGCACGGCCACGGTGACGGTGGTCAACCCCACGCCGGGCGGCGGCCCGAGCAACGGGGTCACGTTTACGATTACCAGCATGGCCCCCGGAGGCGGGGGAAGCGGGAGTGCCGCTGCGGCGTCGCTGAGCGCCAATGGACGGTTCGTGGCTTTCGCCTCGGCGGGAGAGTCCGGGCGGCAGGAGATCTTCGTCCGTGACACCTGTCAGGATGCTCCGGCGGGATGCACACCGGCGACGACGCGCGTCTCGGTGGCGGCCGACGGCAGCGACGCAAATGATTCGAGCGGTGCGCCTTCCATCAGCGCCGATGGACGCTTCATCGCGTTCGAATCCGCCGCGACCAACCTGATTGCCGGCGGAACGCATGGCACGCAGGTTTTTCTGCGCGACACTTGCGCGGGTGCCTCCACTGATTGCACGCCGTCCACCTCACAGGTTTCCGTGGACGCGGACGGCGCGCTGGGAGGCAACGACAACGTTTCGCCCTCCATCAGCGCTTCGGGGCGTTTTATCGCATTTGTTTCGGTCACTGCCGACCATGGGATGCAAAAATCTTCCGGCGGGGCCCGCTCCTCCTTCGAACAGGTTTTTGTCCGCGATACCTGCCTGGGCGCGGGCAAGTGCACGCCGCGCACGGTGCGCATCTCCCTCCACAATGGAAGCGACGCGGGAACGTCCGCGCCGGCGATCAGCGGCGACGGCCGCCGCGTGGCGGTTCCCTCCCCAGCGGCAAACGTGTTTACTCCGTCGGTGAGGGTTGAAGACCGCGTTTTCCTCGCGCTGACAAAACCGAAAGAATAATTCCTCGGAGCGGCAGTGAATTCCCGCGGACTGTACGAGAGGATCCGGCGGGTAGGAAACGTGCGGCTGCGAAGTTTCCTCCGGCGCCGGTTTGTCTTCAGGCGAAGCGCACTTTTACATCGGGGCGTTTTTCCAGATGCACCGTGTCAATGAAGCGAACGTGCCGTGAGTCCAGCGTCAAAATCAGCGAATGGGTGCGCGTTCCCTCGCCGAAGAAACGGACTCCGCGGAGGAGGTTGCCTTCGGTCACTCCGGTGCAGGCGAAAATGATCTTCTTTCCAGGCGCCAGGTCTTCGGTATCGTAGACGCGCTTGGCATCCTTGATGCCCATCTGCGCGAGCCGCTGTTCGTGCTCAGGCTTGGAAACGACCAGCCGCGCGAGGATCTGGCCGTTCAGGCAGCGCAAGGCTGCGGCGGTCAGCACGCCCTCGGGGGCGCCGCCGGTGCCCATCACGGCGTGAACGCCCGCGCCGACGACAGCCGCGGAAATTCCGGCGGAGAGGTCGCCGTCCCCGATCAGGCGGATGCGCGCGCCGGCGGCGCGGATATCCTCGATGAGTTTCTCGTGGCGTGGGCGGTCGAGAACGATGACCACGAGGTCCTCGACGTCGCGGTCCAGGCGCCG
>DASQHY010000069.1:0-24756 GCA_035631855.1 Candidatus Acidiferrales bacterium | reverse complement strand
GATTTTGAGCGGCCATTCTTGAAATGAATTGTGAAAGGTTGTCGCTGCCCATCCCGGTGATCGTATAGCTGATGATCTCCGCTTGTCCCCCAGGATGCACGGGATAAACGGGATAGGTCAGTACCACTAGTTCAGAATCGGAATCGCCAAATCGGAGCGTCATTTTCGAGAGGAATGGCGACATGACGGCATCCGACCGAAAAAGGAGATCAAGAACGCGATCTTTCATGTCCGCAGGTACACCTCCTCCGCCGGATTGCCCAACTGGACTAAGCACCAACAAGAAAAAGACAAATATGGCACCTCCCAAGCGCGTTTTGAGAATCATCGTAGCACACCTCCTGATCTGCCTGCTGCCACTCATTGCAGCTGGATATAGCCATTCAACGGGGGATTCCCAGAGGCCGAATGGGGGATCGTTACATAAAGCGAGCGCTGCGATCTAACAAAATTCGGTACCTGGACGTTTGGATTTCGGTCGCCAGACGACGGAGTAGGTGCAGCCTTATTCCCGTGCGTGTGGAGGGTCGCTATCGTGTTTGCGTCCGTTTTAATGCTTAGTTTATTGGGCTCCTTGTCGCTGTTGACCGAGTCAACCTTATTCGCGATTGATATCTTTCCGTCTTTGTATTCGACGGAGAAGCCCGCTTCAGCCAGTCCGCCGCGAGCTGTGCCGTTCATCGTCTTCATAAAAGCTTCGTCGGAAGCTTTCTTCACCACCGGGTTCTGGGATAACGGATTACCTGGGTTGGTGGGATCTTCAGGGCCACTCTTTGACGGGTCGTATTTCTGTTGGTTCTGATTTTGTGTCTGTTGCTGGCCCGCAGAGTCGGCGGTTGGTTGCTCGGGCTGGGGATCGGGCGGAGCAGAATACGTCATATCTATATGCATTTGCATTTCGCCAGCGTAGGCGTCTGCCACCTTTGCCAGTTCGCAGGCGACGCCAACGCTGTGGGGACACCCGCAACTCATGTGACAGTCAAGATTCGTACCGATACTGAAGGCTTCGTGGCCATCGAGATCGGCGAAGGTTTCGGGATTCCCTCCAGCCATGGCGTAGAGATTCAGCGACTGTGGGTCGGTGAGCTTGGCATAGGGAACCGGCGACGGACTTGCGGACCAATCCGGGGTGAGCCAGCGGCCAAGATTGGAGGAGTAGTAGCGTGCGCCAAAATAGTCGTTGCCGGATTCGGGGTCGCGCTCCTTATCGGTGAAGTGGCGGGTGGAGGGGTCGCCGCAGGATCCGGAGGTGGACTGGCCGTCGCCGAAGGGGAGGCTGGAGATGGTTTCGCAGGGCGCGCCGGACATGTCGCTGCGGACGCGTTCGCTGCCGAGCCAATCGGCGTGGCTGAAGTACGTGGTGCTGTTGGCGTACGTGGCGATGTGCTTGCCGCCGGCAAAGACCTCGCCGCGGCTCCAGCCTCCAGAACCGCTCACTTCCGCAATGGCGTGTCCTTCGAGATCGTACACGTAGTCCGTGGTCACGCGGGACAGCTCGCTAGGTGTGTTCTTTGCCGACACCATCCTATCGGAATCTCCGCACGCGGCGCAAAGGCATTTTGCTATGCCGGGCACCTGGGCCCGGAGCCCGACCGGATGCGGAGCACTAAGGTACGCGGTCTTGAGCGGGACCCTCGGAAGTTGGAGAGAAGCATAGGAATCTCCGCACGCGGTGCAAGAACAGCACCGGATGCAGAGGACTAAGGTAGCGAGTCTTCAGGGTGCCGCGCTGCTGATGGTGCCGGACCTGTATTTGCGGCTCAAGCTGGCGAACCGCGCGGCGAAGGGGCTGACGGTGCGTCAGATCGAGAAGATGATGACGAAGCAGTTGCGGATTAGCGGTGCGGGAGGGGGAATCATCAAGCCGATTGAGCTGGACGCGAATACCAAGGCGGCGCTGGAGGAGTTGCAGCGGTACTTGGGGACGCGGGTGTATCTGAGGCCGAAGTCGGGGACGCGTCCGGGGCAGTTGATCCTGGAATACTACGAAGAGGCGCAGTTGACGGAGATCTACGACCGGCTGATGCGGTGAGAACGTATGAATGACCAATTGAAGACCGGAGAATCAAAGTCAAAGTCCCCACCCTTGCACAAACCGCAAGGATGGGGCACCCACCAACTTACCTCACGTCAAGGGCGGGCCACCCGTCCATGTCGGTCCCTCGCGGCGCAAAGGCATTTGCTATGCCGGGCACCTGGGGCCGGCCGGATGGTTCAAGATTGGGAAATCGAAGTCAAGAGCCCCACACGTAAATCCGACGTGTGGGGCACCCGGGCGGCGGTCGCACCCCGCCCTACATCAGCATAAAGGACCCGTCCTATTTGTGCTGTATAACAATCGTCACCGCTGGAACTCCAAGAGACCCAGGACCTATAGTGGGCAGATCAAGATGCACAGGCGCTGCGATTCTTCCATATCCGAGAGCATCCACTACGGCTCTCACTGTTGGGCTGTCCGCCTTCGGGGTAAGGATATACAGCGGCTCAGACATTGGCCCTATTCCACTAAACGCTGCGAAACCCATTCGCAGCCTCTGGATAGGCCAACCAGCAGCCTCAAATGCCTCTTGAATTTGATCTGCATATCTAGTCGGTTCGCCGATACAAACTAATCTAACATCCGCCTTTTCCTTTTCCCGTTCCTTCAAAATATGCGTGATGTTTTGCTTTTGAGTATCGGTCAGAAAATCTGCATGCGGCAAATCCATAGGCACTTTGTCTTCTCGTCTGTGAGGAGTTGATTTGGGTGGAGCATTCGGAGGCTTAACTGGCGATTGCGGCTGTGCGGGAGGCACAGATACTTGAGGCCCGGCGGGCGCTACGATTTTGGATTGATTAAGAATGTGAATGGTCTGGGCAATATAAATTGATAAGCCCAAAATCGCGATCCCAATTCCGGTTCTTTGGAGACGGTCCATCTTCAAGCTGTTCAAAATGACAATCCCGCCGAAGGCAGCGGCCAGTACTACCAAGGCGAATCTTTCCAACCAAACAGGCACTGCGGAGTTATGCCATATTTCTGAGCCCAAGGCTACAATTCGGCTACTCACTCAAACTGTACCACCGCCCACGGGAAGCTGTGCTAGACTAGGGAAGCAAGAGCAGGGATGGCGGCCAGTCCGTGTTTGCCGGGGTCTCCGCAGGTAGCCGCGAAACAATTGACAGCGGGTGTCCAGTGCGCGAAGATGCGCGCGGGGCCCAAATCTCTTCGAACGAGGCACTCCCATGTCCGGCCACTCCAAGTGGGCAACCATCAAGCACAAGAAGGCGGCGACCGACGCCAAGCGCGGGGCTGTCTTCACGCGGCTGATCCGCGAAATCTCGATTGCCGCGCGCAGCGGCGGCGGCGATCCGGACACGAATCCGCGTTTGCGCACGGCGATTTCCGCGGCGAAGAACGAAAACATGCCCAACGAGAACATCGAACGCGCCGTCCTGCGCGGCACCGGGCAACTGGAAGGCGAGCAGTACGAAGAAGTGACGTTCGAGGGATACGGTCCGGGCGGCGTGGGCGTGCTGGTGCAGGTGGTGACCAGCAGCCGCAACCGCGTGGTGAGCGAAATCCGTCACGCGATGAGCAAGAACGGCGGGAACCTTGCGGAAGCCGGCGCGGTGGGCTGGATGTTCCACCGCAAGGGCGAGATTATCGTCCCCAAGGAGCAGGCCAGCGAGGACAAGATGCTGGGGATCGTGCTCGATGCGGGCGGCGAGGACCTGCGGGACGATGGCTCGATGTGGGACGTGGTGACTCCTCCGGAACAATTTGAGGCGGTGCGGGACGCGCTGGTCAAGGCGGGGATCAAGCCGGCGTCGGCGGAAATCGGCATGGTGCCGCAGAATTACGTGAAGCTCACCGGGCCGCAGGCGGCGCAAATGCTGCGGCTGATGGAAGCGCTCGAAGAACACGACGACGTGCAGCACGTGTACGCGAACTTCGATATCGACGAGCGGGAAATCCAGGCCGTGGTCGGCGCGGCGTAGAGAACGGACAGCGTTTTTCCGAGGCAAGGCTCGAGACACATTCTTCCTTCTTGGAATTCCTTCTGCAATTGATCCCGGCTACGACTCAGCTTGCGCAACACGCTTGCGGAAAAAACTAGCTATTCGTTTTCGCGCCGCCGTACACTGTTGCGCAATGAGCAGCGAGCCGCGGTTCAACGGGAGATATTTTCGCGTGCTGGGAGTTGATCCGGCCGCGGCGGGGCCCACCGGCTACGGCGTGGTGGAGAGCGATGGACGGCGCGTGCGGATGCTTCACTACGGCGCGCTGCGCATTTCCGCCGGGGTTCGCAAGGAAGGGCCCGCGGCGGGACTACGCGCGGTGCACGAGCGGCTGGCGGAAGTGATCGAGGAATTTTCTCCGGATGCGGTGGCCATCGAATCGGTGTTCACGGCGCTCAATATGAAGACGGCGCTGCGGCTGGCGGAAGTGCGCGGCGTGGTGCTTCTGGCGGCGGCGCAACGCGGCGTGCCGGTACACAGCTATTCGCCGCGCGAGGTAAAATCCTGCGTGGCGGGCTACGGGCAAGCCAGCAAAGAGCAGATGCAACTCATGGTGCGCGCGGTGCTGGGAATGGCGGAGACTCCCGAGCCGGCGGACGCCGCCGACGCGCTGGCTGTAGCTGTATGCCATATACAGGCGGAAAGAGTGCGGGCGCGGCTCGGCACGCCGGTGATGCGCAGCGCGAAGACAAGGCGGACCGCGGCAGCGGCGCGTCCAACCCGCACGGTGGCTGCCCGAATCTCACCGGTACGATGAGTATTCCTCGAGGACGACGATTCCTGACAGCCGCGGGGTTGCTGTTACTTGCTGGTGTGACGGCTTTTGCCGCGGAGAAGTCCAGCGACCCAAGCGGGGCGACGCTTTCCTACCGGCGCGTGTTCAAGTCCAGTACGCCTGAATTCATCGAGATTAAAGTGAAGGAGAACTCGAGCGCGGCGACATTCGACATTCGCCAGCTCGATGAAGAGCCCGCGCCAACCGCGTTCGAAGTGGGCGCGGCGCTGCGGGCCAAGATGTTTGAGCTGGCCGGACAGCTCGACCACTTCGAAAATGCGCAACTCGACGTGCACCGCCGCATCGCCAACCTGGGCGAAAAGACGTTTCGTTACGAGCGCGGCAAGGAAGCGCATGAAACGAAATTCAATTACACGCTGGACCGCGCCGCCAACCAGTTGATGCAAATCTTCGAGGGTCTGGCGCGACAGCAAGAACACGTGGTGACGCTCGAACGGAGGATGAAGTACGACCGCCTGGGCGTGAACGATGCGCTGCTGCAATTCGAGACCGACTTGAACCGCAAGCTGCTGCCAGAACCGCAGCGCGTCGTGCCCGTGCTCGAGGCCATCGCCAACGACTCGCGCTTCGTGGAAATCGCGCGGCAGCGCGCGCGGGCCCTCGCCGAACGTATCCGGGATCACAGTTGAAGTATCAGTTGTCGCCGGTTTCCCGAGACAAATCATCTCTTGCGGCAATTTCCAAGTACTGTAGCTCTTGGTGCGTAGATGCGAGAGAAATCCAAAATTGTGTATACACGCCTACGCGATCGTGCCGCGAACTGACTTCAAGGACTTAGAAACACTGCGGTTACGCCATACTTGATTTGCTTACCGGGCTGGTTGCGGAATTGCGGGGAGGCTAAGAAAGTTCTTTTAGTGTGCAAACGAGTTGTGGCAAGATGTGGGCCGCAAACGACCCAGGTGACGGGGGAAGTCAAGGCAAGCCTTGGCTGAATGCGCCAGGTCGGGAACGAAAAAAGAGTCATCAGCGATGACGATTGCACCGCAAGGATGGTTCGTGGCGTGTGCAGACGAATTTACTGAGGAGGGCGGCATGGACAAGAATCGCAGGTCTATGTTTTGTAGCGGAATGGTCGCGGTCGTTGCTCTGATCGCGGCCTTGCTACTCGCGATGCCGGCGCAAGTCGCTGCCCAGGCGACGATTTCGACCGGGAGCATTCAGGGAACCATCTCGGATCCTAAAGGGGGCGTGGTCCCGGACGCGCGCATTACAGTCACCAATAAGGCGTCGGGTCACGTGGATCGCCTGACCACGACACAAGCCGGAACGTTCAACGCCGGGACGCTGACTCCCGGTGACTATACGGTTCGCGTGGAGGTGAAGGGATTCAAGACCTCGGAAACGACCGTGAGGGTGGAGGTGGGAGTTATCACCCCGCTCAACCTGACCCTCGAGCTCGGTGCGGAAAGCACGGTGGTAAACGTGGAAGCCACCGCGATAACGGTCAACACGCAACAGGCCACTGTCCAAGACGTTATCACCGCGGCCCAGATCGAGGATCTGCCGGTAAACGGGCGGAACTTTTTGGACCTGGCCTCGCTTGAGCCGGGCGTCCAGATTCAAGACGGCGCCACGTTCGACCCGACGAAGAACGGGTTCTCTTCGATTTCCTTTGGCGGGCGCGCCGGGCGCACGGCGCGAATTGAGCTGGACGGATTGGACATCAGCGATGAGACCGTCGGAACCACAACCCAAAACGTTCCGCAAAGCGCGATTCAGGAATTCAACGTCAGCCAGTCCACGCTGGACCTTTCCACCGAGCTTACCTCCAGCGGTACAGTGAACATCGCCACGCGTTCCGGCGGAAATGCGGTCCACGGCCAGGCCTATTATTACGGCCGGAGCGACAAGTCATCCGCGAAGATCGCGCCGCAGCAGCTCAATTTCGGACGCAATCAATACGGCGGCAATTTCGGAGGGGCGTTCATCAAAGACAAACTCTTTTATTTTCTCGATGGAGAACGCACCGCGCAGACGCTGGCATCGCCGGTCCAGTTAGCAGCGCCCTTCACCGCGCTCTCCGGTAGCTTCAATTCGCCCTTCCATGAGACGGAATATGTCGCAAAGATGGATTGGAACATCCGAGGGTCGTGGAAGGCGTTTTACCGATTCTCATTCGACCAGAACCTGAGCGTCCGCGGGTTTAACCCGGGCGTATATCAGCCGTTTGCCAACGTGGACCATACACCGGTTCACGCCATGGGAACTGATTTTACCAAGGGCCGATTCACGAACAGCTTCCGCGTCGGCTATATGAAGTTCCGCAATGCCATCGCGGATGCCACGACGAGCGGTGTCTTGAACCCGGCTCCGGGGATCAGTTTAATGATCTCCCCAGGGGGCGTCGGTGACCTGACCTGCCTGGCCGGCGGCGAGGCTTTCTGCTCGGGAACAAACATTCTCGCCCCCCAAGCCACCTACCAGAGCAACAAGCAGGGAAAATACGACGGCAGCTTCGCATTCAAGTCTCACATCTTGCGGTACGGGATCGGCGTGAATCGAATCCTTGGCGGAGGCTTCGCCAAGTTCTTCGGCATAGCGCCAGCGGTCAATGCCACTTTCCCGGGAAGTGCGCCGGCGGTAGGGGCCAGCAATCCATTGAATTGGCCGGCGGAAAACGTCCTTTTGGGGAACGGGCAAGGGTTCTTCACCGAGATTCCCCAATTTGGGTTGCCGGCAGGCGGGCAGTTCGATACCCGCTTCACCTGGTATGTCGGCGACAGTTGGAGGGCGACGCATCGCTTCACGGTCAGCTACGGGGTGCACTACGTGCGGGATACCGGACGGTCCGACAGCGACCTGGCAGCCATTCCGGCGTTGAACCAGTTTGGAGCCGGCTTTGGCAATCAAGTCCACCAGCCGAATAAGAACTTCTCACCGCAATTGGGAATCGCCTGGGATCCGACCGGAGGCGGCAAGACGGTAATCCGCGCGGGTTCCGGCATCTTCTATGAGAATGCGATCTTCAACAACGTGCTATTTGACCGCCCCGCTCGCCTCCAGAGGGGTTTGTTCTTCGGCACGAAGCTTGCCTGTCTGGGGGGTAATGCCAGGAACGTGTCGTTGCCAGGCGGGGGCATCATAGTCCCCACCTTCTGCGGGCAGCCAATCGGGACGGTGGTCAACCAGATTATAGCTTTCCAGAAACAATACCAGGCTGCGGTGCTTGCCGCGGGGCCACAAGCCAATGGCGCCTTCGTCGGCAACACTTTGGCTGAGGGCGTGGACGCAACGGGGGACCAACTTCTCGCCCCCAACTATCGGTCACCGTATTCGTTCCAGTTGAATGGTGGGATCCAGCACCAGTTCGGAAAGGGGACCGTTCTTACTGTCGATTACGTGCGCAACGTGGGGCTGCATTACCTGCTCGGAATCGACACCAACCACACAGGTGCTGCGCGGTTCTTGGACAGGCCCGCGGCGCTGGCGGCGATTTCCGCGACAAATGGATCGTTTGCGGGCTGCGGTGCGACTGCCACCGCAGCGGACATCAATTGCGCGATTGCCCACGGTGCCACGATTGCGGACTATGCGGGCAATGGGTTGGATTCCGGAGTTACATTCAACGGCGGCTCTCCCTGTGGCCCTGGGGTATGTGCCTTCCCTGGCGCCAACCCGAACTTGGGAGAGAATCAGATGCTCTTTCCCATCGGACGCTCGGTGTACAACGGTATGCTGGTTTCGTTGAAGTCCCGCCTAGACAGCCCGGTGCGCGGAATGCGGCATCTCGACTTGATCACTTCCTATGCGCTCTCGCGGTTCAAGAGCCAGGCCGCGGACCAGGACTTCATCACCAACTCGGTCGATTTCGACAATCCGGGCAGCTTCTTCGGCCCGAGCGCATTAGACCGGACACACAACCTAGGGGTCGGAGCAGTTATGGATTTCCCGGGCACGACTCGCTTTGCTCTTTCCACGCACTGGGCCACCGCCCCTCCGTTGACATTGACTCTCCCAAGATCGGGAAACCCTGGGGAGATTTTCCTGACGGATGTGACTGGGGATGGAACCACCGGAGATGTCGTTCCGGGAACAAACATCGGATCGTTTGACCGCAGCGTGAAAGCAAGCGGCATCAACGGTTTGATCAACTCCTACAACAGCAGCTCCGCCGGGAAGCTAACTCCTGCGGGTCAGGCGCTTGTGACCTCGGGACTCTTCACGCAAGCTCAATTGGTGGCGCTTGGGGCTGTGACTCCAAGCTTGTCACTGGCGCCGAACGGGCAAGTGGGAGCTTCACCCCGGTTTACGACCGATATGTACGTGAGCTGGCGGCTGCATCCGAACAAGGTGTTCCACGGCCTTGCGGAACGGGTTGTAGTGGAACCGCAGATCGCGATGTTCAACGTGTTTAACTTCCAGAACTACGACCCGGGAGGAAACATCCTGAGCGGCGTGCTGAATGGTGCGCCTGGTTCCGCGAACGGCACAACCGCACACGACCAGGCAGGGTGCGCGACAGATCCGACCAAGTGCACAGGCCGCACCAACAAGGTGACGCCGGGTTCATCGTCCGGTGTGAACTGGTACGGCGTGCCGAGGCAATGGCAGTTTGGGGTCAAGATGATCTTCTGAGCGTCTCCAAACAGAACAACAGACCGACGGCGGGGAGAGCAATCTCCCCGCCTTTTTCTTTTCCCACGAGCCGCACAAGCTTGCCGGGTGTATGATTTCGCCAAACGAAGACTTCGTTCCGCAGGAGGGTCTCATGCGGAAGCTTTCTATTTTGATTCTGATTCTAGCGGTGAGCGCGGGCTTGGGGGCGGTGAGTGCCGGCCAGCAGGGCCGCCCGATTCCTCCCGGCATCCGCGAGGCGGACAAGGCTTCGAACGCGCCGCTCGACCCGCCGCTGGAGATGAAACGAAAACCCCCTGAGTTGGCGCAACTTCGCCAGGAAGCGGCGGAACTGGCCAGGCTCGCGCAGGGCGTTCCCCAGCAGATTGACCACGCGGCGCAGGGACAGTTGCCGAAAGACCTGAGCGGCAATCTGAAGCAAATCGAAAAGCTGGCCAAGCGATTACGCTCCGAACTAGCTCTCTAGCCAACGGCTTGATGCTGCTTCGCGAAATTCGGGCCGCCTCGCAAGCGTATGATAAGATGAGGGTTTCCCAATATGCCTGCGCGGCGAACCATGAACCTGGGCGAAGCGATGGAAATCGCTGCGGCCAGCCTGTGGGCGCACAAGCTGCGCAGCGCGCTGACTCTGCTCGGCGTAGTGATCGGCGTGACTTCGGTGATCGCCGTGGTCAGTCTGATTAACGGCGCCAACAGCTACGTGGCCACCAAGGTGTTCAATCTGGGCGCGGATGTTTTCGGGGTCGCCAAGCAGCCCTACATTGTCACCAACGTGGACGACTTCCTGGAATACCAGAAGCGGCGGAAGATTACTCTGGAGGACTACGAAGCGGTGCGTGAGCTGTGCCGCTCGTGCAGCGACGTAGGGGCTTCGGTGGGCGGGCGAATGGAGACGCGCTCCGGCCTGAACTCGCTGAAGGACACCAACCTGAGGGCCTGGACGCCTTCGATGGCGCGGCTCTACGACGTGGAGCTAGAGTCCGGGCGGCACATGACGGACAACGATTACCAAAGCACCGCGCCGGTGTGCGTAATCGGCTGGGATCTGGTGGAAAACCTGATGCCCGGCGTGGACCCCCTGGGGAAAGAAGTTCACTTCGAGAACAACGTGTGCCAAGTGATTGGGGTGGGCAAGAAGGTCGGCACGGTGCTGGGGCAGTCGCGCGACAACTGGATCATCATCGCGCTTACGACGTACCGCAAATCGTACGGCACCCAGGATTCGGTGCGTATCACCTGCCGCACAGCGGACGCCGCGCGGATTGAGAATTCCGAGGATGAAGTCCGCCAGATTATGCGCGGGCGGCGCCATCTTGGCTACGGGGCCAAGGACGACTTCACGCTGGAAACCAGCCAGTCGTTTCTCTCGCTGTGGTCGGATATCAGCTCGGCATTTTTCAAGGGAACGATCGCCATTGCGTCGGTGGCGCTGGTGGTGGGCGGCATCGTGATCATGAACATCATGCTGGTGTCGGTGACGGAGCGGACCCGCGAAATCGGCTTGCGGAAGTCCCTCGGCGCGCGGCGGGGAGACATCCTGCTGCAATTCCTGATCGAGTCTTCGACCATCGGGGCTGTGGGAGGAACCGTCGGGGCGCTGCTGGGGATTTTCCTGGCGAAATTCGTTTCCTGGGTGACGCCGCTGCCGAGCGCGGTGGAAATCTGGTCCATTGTAGCCGGGCTGAGCGTGTCGGTCGGCGTGGGATTGTTTTTCGGAATCTATCCGGCGTCCAAGGCGGCGCGGCTTGACCCGGTTGTAGCGCTGCGGGCGGAGTAAGCAACGAGGATGGCTACGCGACAAGCCAGCGTATCGGTTGCACCGGCTCTGCGGCTGCGGAGCATGGCGCGGGGCCGCGCGGTGAGCGAGCTGCGCGAAGCGGTCAGCCTGGCGATGGATGCGCTGCGGCGCAACCCCATGCGGTCTGCCCTCACGATCCTGGGCATTGTGATCGGGATTACCGCGGTGATCGCCGTCAGCGCGGTGATCAGCGGAATCAACGGAAACGTCCTCGGCTCGATCAACGATCTCGGCTCGGACACCATTATCTGCTACCGCTTTCCGTGGGCCTCGCTGAGCCGCCCGCCGAGCGAATGGCTGTTGCGCAAGGAGCTGCAGGCCGAGTGGGCCGACGACATTGCGCAGTTGCCCCACGTGGCGGCGGCGTCGCCGTCGCTGCGCATCTTTCTGCCTCAGTTCGGCTCGGGAAGTGTGGATGTGCATCGCGGCGGGTACCGCGCGAAGAACGTTATCCTCCAGGGCAACAGCCCGGACATCAACAAGATCTTCGATTTGAAGATCGCCCGCGGCAGATGGTTTACCCTGGTGGATCAGGAGCACCGCGCTCCCATCGTGGTCCTGGGATTTGACGCCGCAAAAACGCTTTTTCCGGATCCGGGCGGCGACCCCATCGGGAAGGAAGTGGTGATTCAGGGACAGCTCTTCACGGTGGTGGGAACGGCCGAGAAGCGACGCCAGGGCCTCTCCGCCGGGTCGAATCCCGAGGACAACATCGCCATTTTTCCGCTTTCGACGCTGCACAAGATGTTCCCCAATCAAAAGGATTACGTGATTTTCGTGAAGGCGAAGACGCCGGAGATGGTGACGGAAGCAGTCGAAGAAACGCGCGACCTGCTGCGGCGCAAACGGAGGCTGAGCTCCAATCAGCCGGACAACTTCGCCATCTTTACTCCGGATTATTTTCTCGAGCTTTGGAAACAGATCAGCACGCTGGTATTCGTCTTGATGTTCGCGGTGGCCTCGGTAGGGCTGGTGGTGGGCGGAATCGGCGTGATGAACATCATGCTGGTGAGCGTGACCGAACGGACGCGGGAGATCGGCGTGCGCAAGGCCATCGGGGCGAAGCGGCGCAACATCCTGATGCAGTTTCTGCTGGAAGCCGTCACGCTCAGCGGGATCGGCGGGGTGCTCGGAGTTCTGCTCGGCGGGGGGATCGCGCTGCTGGTGCGCGCGCTGATTTCTCTTCCGGCGCAGTTGTCACTCTTCTGGGTGCTGACGGCGCTGATCGTCTGCGCGATGATCGGCATCGGCTTTGGGATTTATCCGGCATGGAAAGCGGCGCGGCTCGATCCGGTAGACGCGCTGCGGTACGAGTAGTTTGTGGACAACGGCCACTTTACTGCTTTACGGCCGAGTGGACGTTCCGGAGGGACCAAAAAGCATCATTTCAGGAAGCGTTCGCGTATACTAGGGAGCGCTGAATTCCCAGCTCATCCAAACTCACGGGTACGGGGTCATCCCCCGACCTGAAAACAGGGAGATCTCAGAATGAAGAAATGGCTCGCGTTGTTTCTATTCGCGGCAGTCGCGGTCTCGGCGGATACGCTTACGCAGGCCGACCGTGACAAAGCCGTTGCCGAACTGGAAGGTTCGCGCAAAGTATTCCTCGACGCCACCAAGGGGCTATCCGCTGCCCAGTGGAATTTCAAACCCGCGCCGGACCGCTGGTCCGTGGCGGAATGCGCCACGCACATCGCGCGCAGCGAAGCCTATATCTTCGGCTTCGTCAGCACCCAAATCACGAAGGCTCCGGCCACCCCGGAAAAGCGAGAAGCGGTGAAGGGCAAAGATGAATCGATCCTAAAAATCCTTCAGGACCGCACCCACAAAGCCACCGCGCCAGAGCCCATCGATCCTGTGCAACATCCGATGAGCTACGAGGATGCCGTCAAGCTCTTCCTGGAAAGCCGCGCGAGGACGATTGACTACATGAAAACCACGCAGGACGACTTGCGCGACCACTTCTACGACCACCCGGTTCCCGCGATCGGCACGCTCGACGCCTATCAGTGGGTTCTGCTCATCTCCGGTCACTCGCGGCGTCACACCGCGCAAATCCTGGAAGTGAAGGCCGACCCGAACTTTCCGAAGGAGTGAACCCGCGGTCCCGATTGTTTTTCTGATTGCACGTTGCGCTCCTCAGGCCCGGAAAGAGGCATAATACGCAAATGCCTTCTTCCGGGCTTCGTGGATTTTCGGGCCAGAAATATCTCAGCCTGGAAACATTTCGAAGAAACGGGCAGAGCGTACGCACGCCGGTTTGGTTTGCGGCATCGCCCGACGGCGCCGGGGGAGCCTGCGAAGCGAAATTCTATATTTACACGCTGCCGGATTCGGGCAAGGTGAAACGCATCCGCAATAATCCGCGAGTGCGTGTGGCCCCCTGCACCGTTCGCGGAGAGATTCGCGGCGAATGGGCGGAAGCCGAAGCGCGGATGGCGGACGGCGCGGAAGCGGAGATTGGCCAGAGATTGCTGCGGAAGAAATATTTTCCGTGGAAACACATAGGCGACTTCTTCAGCAGGCTGCAGGGAAGAACTCAAGCGGTTATCGTGCTGCGGTTCGACGAGAACGAGTTAGAAATACCCGCCAGGCGTTGACATAGCTGAAGTAATGATGGTGACGTGCGGCCCCGGCCCCCCTAGTTTGAGGAGGAACTTTACGCATCGCAAAAGAAGTCATGCTGGGAAAGGTCAGCTTTTCCTTGGGAAGAATGAGGTAGTGGTTATCCGGAAGCGCCCACACATAAACGTCTGCGCGGCGCGCGGGTCTGTAGAGGGATACATACTTCCCCTTCCTCATAAAACTGGCTTTTTGGAGGGAAACGGAAAGACCGTTCACAGAAAGCATGGTTTTGGAAAACCACATCACTCCCTTTCTGTGATAGAACGGCTCGACTCGAAACCGCCGCTTTAGAAGTTCTTGAACAAAAGGCCGCTCACGAAACGCCATCGTTTTTTTGTTTAGAGTGCAGGATTTTCGCCGCTCCCGGCCAACATGCGGCTTAGGGCCTAACTGGTCGGCCAGTTGTCGCACTCTTTCCCGAGTGATTCCTAGGCGCGAGCCGATCTCCGCATAGGTCAGGCAATCTTTAGATAGCAGGGCGCGTAATCGACGGCTCTGTTTGTGAGCCACGGACCTTCGATGTACCAGCGTATCGGGCTTCAACAGCGGCCGGCAGGTGACGCAGAATCCGTGTTTTGAAACGTAGCTCATTCCGTCTTGACAATCCCTTTTGCAAGATTTGAGCGCCAACATCGCTCAGTCTGCAATGCCTGCGCCCGGAAGTTCAAGGGCTTTGTTTCTACCTGGAGGCTGAGGCGCCCGCGGTCTTGGCGCGCTGTGCCAGGTCGCGGAGAGTCTCCTGATAGGGTGCGCGCGCCACGCCGCACTCCGTGATGATCGCGGCGATGAGGCGGGCGGGAGTGACGTCGAACGCGGGATGCGCCGCGGGCACATCCGGCGCAATGCGCACTCCCTGAATGTGGGTGACCTCGGCGGCGGAGCGTTCCTCGATGGGGATGTGCTCGCCGGAGGAGATGGAGAGATCGAACGTCGAGACCGGCGCGGCCACATAAAACGGCACGCGATGCTCATGAGCCAGCACGGCGATCTGGTAGGTGCCGATTTTGTTGGCGGTGTCACCGTTAGCAGCGATGCGGTCCGCGCCCACCACCACAGCGCCGACCGTGCCCGTTTTCAGAAAGTGTCCCACCATGTTGTCGGTGATGAGTGTCAGCGGGATGCCGCCCTGCTGCAACTCCCAGGCGGTCAGCCGGGCGCCTTGCAGATAGGGCCGCGTTTCGGGCACAAGCACGTGCAGGTTGTGACCTTGTTCGATTGCCACGCGAATCACGCCCAGCGCGGAGCCGATGCCTGCGGTGGCCAGGGCGCCCGCGTTGCACTGCGTCATCACCTTGCCGGATTGCGGCATGAGTTCTGCGCCAAAACGGCCCATGGCTTCGTCGGTGGACTTTTTTTCGAGATGGATGGCCTGCGCTTCGGCGATCATCGCTCGCCGAATACTTTCCAGGCCGGCGGCGTCTGCCACGGCTCGGGCAAAACACTTCTTCATCCGCTCAATCGCCCAGAAGAGGTCCACCGCCGTGGGCCGCGTTTTGGCGAGTGTGTCACAGATTTCCGCGAACGCGGTTTTCAAAGCTTCCGGCGATGCAGCGTTGGAACGCGCGACTCCCAGCGCTACTCCCATCGCTGCCGCTACGCCGATCGCCGGGGCGCCGCGAATCACCATGTCCTGGATGGCGCGCGCGACCTCGCGATAACTGGTGTAGGTGTGATGGACCTCCTCGCTGGGAAGCCGGCGCTGATCCAGCATCACCACGCCCTCGTCGGTCCATTCAATGGGTTTCGCCACACGCATATACAGGACCCTCGAACCTGCCTTTTCTCATTCTAATTCAAGCTGGGCCGTTCCACGCCAGGAAGGAGCATCCCAGTTCAGGGGATGGAGGGCGGGAAGCGGGTGAATCCCTTGGTGGCAATCGCTGTGCCCACGAAAAGCATGAAGTTGTAGCCGAGGTGGCAAAGGTAGCTGGCGAGCACGGTGCCGGTTCTTGCGCGGGCATAGGTAAAGGCGATCCCCACCAGCGTGAGCAACCCGACCAATCCCCAGGCCCAGCCCAACTGGAGACCGTGCAGCAAACCAAACAGAATTCCCGTGACCACGATGCCCGTGGGAACCCCGAAGCTGCGCGCAATCACCGGGTAGAGGAAGCCCCGGAAGATGGTTTCTTCGACGAGCGGCGCCACCAGCACGGCCAATCCCATGAGCAGCAGTGTCCCATTGCGATCGTTGAATAGTTCTTCGATAGGCACTTTTCCTTTGGGATGGACCTTGCTCCCCGCCGTACTGACAAAAATGGCCAATGCAACCCCCGCCACAAAAAACAATCCTACAGCCCCGCCCCGCGACATCGCTTTGGGCTGGAGCGGGCGCCAGCCAATGCCCCGCCAAAACGGAGTCTCCTTGATCAAGCCGATGGTTACATAAAGGAAGAGCATCCACGCAGCGAAGATCAGCACCTGCCCGCCCACGGCGAAGGCCGCATTGCTGGTCAGAAATTTTTCGACTTCGCCAATTTTCATCTGGCGCGCGACCATCAGATAGCTTGCAAATAGGACGGGGATCACAATGGTGCTTCCTGCTGCAAATACCAGGAACAGGATCACGTGGGTCCACGACCAGGGAACGCGAAGGTCGTCGGGAAGATGCTCCTCGGGAGGTACGGGCGGGAGTTGCAGGACCGGTTTCGTCGAGCCGGCCGAGGCATTTTCGCCAAGCGGCAGAGCCGAGTTGTCTTCAAAAGTCGGCATCATTCGCTCTCGGATGCGGATGGCAAGCAATCAAAAGGCATCGCAGCACTCTAAGTGGAGTGGCCGCCGGGCGCAAGGCCCGTGCCGGCAGAAAAGCGCGAACAGCCCAATGCTGGAGGCGCGGCAGGGTCACTTGGCGGCCGATGCGCTGCTGCCGTTGAGGACGCGCGCCAGGACTTGCCCGGTGTAGGACTTTTTGTTCCGCGCGACTTGCTCCGGCGTTCCCTGAGCGACGATGCGTCCGCCGGCCTCGCCCCCTTCGGGGCCGAGGTCAATGATCCAATCGGCCTGCTTGATGACGTCGAGATGGTGCTCGATGATCAGGACGGTGTTTCCCAGGTCTACGAGGCGGTGGAGGACATCGAGAAGTTTCCGCACGTCGTCAAAATGCAGCCCGGTGGTTGGTTCATCGAGAATGTACAGGGTTCTTCCGGTCTGCCGCTTGGAGAGTTCCCGCGCCAGCTTGATGCGCTGCGCCTCGCCGCCCGAAAGCGTGGTGGAGGATTGACCGAGCTGGATGTAGCCGAGGCCGACCTCCACGAGCGTGGCGAGCTTCTGGCGGATCTGCGGAATGTTCTCGAGCAGCCGAAGAGCATCCTCGACGGGCATGTCGAGAAGCTCGGAAATCGAATGGCCGTTGTAGCGCACGGTGAGTGTCTCGGAGTTGTAACGGCGGCCGCGGCAGACTTCGCACATCACGTACACGTCGGGGAGAAAATTCATCTCGATCCGCCGCAGGCCGTCGCCCTGGCAGGCTTCGCAGCGCCCGCCCTTGACGTTGAAGCTGAAGCGGCCCGGGCGATAACCGCGCTCGCGCGACTCAGGCAGCATGGCAAACAGCTCGCGAATCGGCGCGAACACGCCGGTGTAGGTGGCGGGGTTGGAGCGCGGGGTGCGCCCGATAGGCGCCTGGTCAATTTCGATCACCTTGTCAACGTGCTCGACGCCGAGAATCTGCTTGTAGGCGCCGGGCGCCTCCATCGAGCGGTATAGTTTTTGCGCCAGCGCGCGATAGAGAATGTCGTTTACCAGAGTGGATTTTCCGGAGCCGGAGACTCCGGTGACAACGACAAACAGGCCCAGCGGCAGCTCGACGTCAATGCCTTTCAGGTTGTTGGCTTCGGCCCCGCGGATGTGCAGGGCCTTGCCGTTGACGCCGCGCCGTTTTTGGGGGACCGCGATGCGGGCTTGTCCTGAAAGATAGCGCCCGGTAAGAGAGGCGGGGTTGGCGGCAATGTCCCCGGGCCTGCCCTGCGCGACCAGATAGCCGCCGGCGTTGCCCGCGCCCGGTCCCAGGTCCACCACAAAGTCGGCGCGGCGGATGGTTTCTTCATCGTGCTCGACCACCAGGACCGTGTTGCCGAGGTCGCGCAACTGTTCGAGCGAGCGCAACAGGCGGCCGTTGTCGCGGGCATGCAGGCCGATGGAGGGCTCGTCGAGGACGTACAGCACTCCGCGCAAACGCGAGCCGATCTGCGTGGCCAGGCGAATGCGCTGCGCTTCGCCGCCCGAGAGCGTCGCCGCAGAGCGGTCCAGGCTCAAGTAACCAAGCCCCACGGCGAGAAGAAAATCCAGGCGCTCGGCAATCTCGCCCAGAGCCCGCCCGGCGACTTCGCGCTGGCGAACGGTCAGATGCTTCAGGATTTCTTGGGTCACGGCCACGCGCGCCGCGCGAATCGAAAGCGCGGCGAAATCGGCAATCGAATAGCCGGAGAGCTTCACGGCCAGACTCTCGGGCCGCAAACGCCGCTCCCGGCAGACTCTGCACGGCACCGCCGACATGTACTGCGTCATCCATTCGCGGTAAGTGTCCGAAGCCGATTCTTCGAAGCTCTTCTCGAGGTAGGTGAACACCCCCTGGAAGCGGAGCCCCTTTTCCGTGCGGCTTGCGCGGGCTTGAGGCTCGCTGCCGTTTCCGCCATTCTCGAGGGCCGCGCGGCCATGGCTCGGCGGGTTCCCAAAGAGAATCAAATTCTGCACGCGACGAGAGAGTTTTTCGAACGGCGTACCGAGATCGAAGCCGTGAGCATAAGCGGCAAGTTCGAGAGTGCGCTTCAGAAACGCCGAACCTGAGCCGGGGCCCAATCCTCCTTCAAACAGGGGCCTCGCCCAGTCCACGATGACTTTGGAGGGATCGAGGTCGAACTTCGCGCCCAGTCCGTTGCAGGCCGGGCAGGCTCCGTAAGGCGAGTTGAAGCTGAACGACCGGGGTTCGAGCTGCGGCACGGAAACGCCGCAGTCCGGGCAGGCCAGTTTCTCGGAATACACGCGCTCCGCTCCGCCGACTACCGCGATCGTCACCAGGCCCTGCGCCAGTTTCAGGGCGGTGGCGATGGAGTGCTCGAGGCGCCCGGCAATGCCGGGCTTGATCAGCAAGCGGTCCACGACGACTTCGATGGTATGGTTTTTCCGCTTGTCGAGGCGCGGCGGAGCGTCCAGCGGATGGAGTTCGCCGTCAATGCGCACGCGGACAAAGCCGTCCTGCGCAAGTTTTTCGAGTTCCTTGCGGTAGGCGCCCTTTCGTCCGCGCACCATCGGCGCGAGGATCATGATGCGGTCATCGCGCTTGCAGTACTCGCCGCTGAGAATCGCCTGCACCATCTGCTCGGTGGACTGGCGGGCGATCGGCTTGCCGCAGCGGGGACAATGCGGGACGCCTATGGAGCTGTACACCACGCGGAGATAGTCGTAGATTTCCGTGATGGTGCCGACCGTCGAGCGCGGCGAGCGCGTGGTGGTCTTCTGCTCGATGGCGATGGAAGGGGAGAGTCCTTCGATGGCGTCCACCTCAGGCCTCTCCATTTGGTCCAGAAACTGCCGGGCGTAGGCGGAGAGCGACTCCACGTAACGCCGCTGCCCTTCCGCATAGATGGTGTCGAAGGCCAGCGAAGACTTGCCCGACCCGGACAACCCCGTGATCACCGTCAGGCTGTTTCTCGGGATTTCCAGGCTGATATTCTTGAGGTTGTGCTGGCGAGCGCCCCGGACGACGATCTTGGTCAGGCCCATAGAGCCAGAGGCTCCCTCTAGTGCGGACTCTGGCACACAGCAGGGACACTGAGGCCAGAATAACCCTCCAACATAGCAAGCACCGAATGCAAGGTCAAGCGACGCAAGCATCTGCATTACAGAGATGTTTTGGGCGGCGATTTTTTTCCCCGTGCGGGGCTTTTTTACCTTCCCAGTACTTCCCAAACGCCTTTTTTATCAAGAGGTTAGCTTTGGTTTACCACGTGCTTCCCGTTATGACATAGGGGGAAGCCGAGCCGAGGATCCCTTTAGGGGATTGAGGGCTGGGCCGGCTCGAACTTCCCCCTCTCCACTTTCGCCAACCTAGGTACCCACACCCCGACCAACCTTCATCCTGGCGGAAGTGCGCAAAAACAAGAGCCGCCGATTGCAGAGTCACAAGGACGCGTCACATAACCTGTTTATCAACATATGGAGGTTAGCCAGAGATGGGCAGCCAGGCACGCGTCAGGTAGTCGGTTAGCGTCAGCGCAAGCAGGATCGCCAGCCACACAATGCCGGAAATGATGACCAACTGGGTTCGGCGAGGGCTGTAGCGGGCGTGCATGAAGAACAGGACGACGAGCGTAGCCTTGAACGTGGCAATGGCCAGCGCGACGACGATGTTGAACTTGCCGAGGTCGCGAGTGGCGGCCCAATAAGTGGCGCCGGTCATCAGCAAAAGCGTGGCGCAGATAGCGTAATAGACCTTTTTCGAGACAATATGCTCGGGCACGATTCCTCTCCGTCGTCCGCCGCTACCGATGGCGATCAATCAAATACAGCAGCGGAAACAGATAAATCCACACGATATCCACGAAATGCCAGTACAGCCCGCAAATCTCCACGGGGGAATGATATTGCGGCGTATAGCGCCCGCGAAGCGCCTGGCGCAAAAGGAACAGCAGCAACCCGACGCCGACGACCATGTGCAGGGCGTGCAAACCGGTCATTCCAAAATAAAGCGAAAAGAAGAGCTGGGAATGGGCATTGAGATTCGGCTCTTGCCGGGCCAGCACGGGGGTAATGTTTGAATCCGGGAAATGGAAGTTGTGCCCCGGAATCAGATGATGATGAAACTTATCGGCGTATTCAACGGATTTGATGGCGAGAAAAACCGAGCCCAGCGCCAGGGTGGCCAGCAGGAATGCGATCAACTGTTTGCGTTTGCCGGTTTGCGAAGCCCAGACGGCCAGGGCCATCGTAAGGCTGCTGACGATGAGGACGGCGGTGTTGACGGCGCCCAGGCGCACGTCTAGTTCACGGCTGGATTCCGCGAAGGCCACGGGGTAGAGCGACCGGTTGATGGTATAGGTGAGGAACAGGCCGCCGAAGAACATCACTTCGGTGATGAGGAAAACCCACATGCCCAGCGACGCAGTTTCGCGCTGCTGGTCGAGGTTTTGGAATTGTCCGTACAACTCGCCTGTTCGATGCACCTAATTCTCCCTCACGGTGTCTCGCGGCGCGCATTTACGCGCACGCTCAATCATGTTCGGCATGTTCGGCGGGCCGCAAGCCGCGGAACTCCGGGGGCGGCGGCGCAAGCTTCAAGTCCGGCCGGTGATAAAAGTCATAAGGCTCCCAGGTAACTACGGGCGTCTTTTCAAAGTTCTCCGTAATCGGCGGTGAATCAGCCTGCCATTCGAGTCCTGTCGCCGGCCAGGGATTGCGGCCCGCCGCCTTTCCGTAGCGGGCCGACCACATGAGATACAGCATCGGCAGGAGATAGCCGATGCCGAGGATTGAAGCGCCGGCCGTGGACAACACGTTGAGCACCTGGAATTCCGGCGGATAGGAGTGATACCGCCGCGGCATCCCCAGGTAGCCCAGGATGAACTGCGGGAAAAACGTCAGGTTGAAGCCGACGAACAAAATAATGGCAGAAACCTTGGCGAGCCCTTCGGGATACATTCGCCCGCTGATCTTCGGCCACCAGAAGTGCAATCCGCCGAGATAGCCCATCACCGCGCCGCCCACCATGATGTAGTGGAAATGGGCGATGACGAAATAGGTGTCGTGGACGTGCACATCCACGCCGAGAGATGCGAGGAACAGCCCGGTCATGCCGCCGATCACGAACAGGCCGATGAACCCCAGCGCATAGAGCATGGGCGTCTGGTAGGAGATGGAGCCTTTGTAGAGCGTGCCCATCCAGTTGAAAACCTTTACCGCCGAAGGAATCGCGACAAGATAGCTGAGGATGGAGAACGCCATGGCCGCGTAGACGGACATCCCCGTGACAAACAAGTGGTGCGCCCAAACCAGAAAGCCGATGACGGCGATGGCCAGGCTCGCTGCGGCGACGAAGTGATATCCGAACAACGGCTTGCGGGCAAACGTCGGAACCAACTCACTCACCACGCCCATGGCGGGAAGCACCATGATGTACACGGCCGGGTGGGAATAAAACCAGAAGAGATGCTGGAAGAGAATGGGATCTCCTCCCAACGCCGGATTGAAAAAGCCGAGATGGAACAGGCGTTCCAGCCCGGCGAGCAAAACGGTGATGGCCACCACTGGAGTTCCGAGGACCATGATGATGCTGGTGGCGTAATGGGTCCAAACGAAAAGGGGCAAGCGGAACCAACTCAAACCGGGCGCGCGCATGGTGTGGATGGTGACGATAAAATTCAGCCCGGTGAGGATGGAAGAAAAGCCGGTAATGAAAATACCGATGACCGTGGGAGCGACCGCGGAGTTGGAGTACAGACTGCTGTACGGGGTGTAAAACGTCCAGCCGGTATCCACGCCGCCCATCACGACGGCGTAAAGTGTGAAGCTCGCTCCGGCCACATACACGTACCAGCTCAACAAGTTGATTCGCGGAAAGGCCAGGTCTTTCGCGCCAATCATCAGCGGAATCAGGAAATTTCCGAGCACGGCGGGGATCGAGGGGATCAAGAAAAAGAAAATCATGATGACGCCGTGCATGGTGAAGAGCTTGTTGTAAGTTTCCGGTGAGACCAGGTAGCCCTGCGGGGTCAACAGGTGAATGCGGATCATCACGGCGAACGCGCCGCCCAGGAAGAAGAACAGCGTGATCGAAGCGAGGTAGAGCAGAGCGATGCGTTTGTGGTCCGTGGTGAGCAGCCAGGACCGCACGCCGTACTGCGCGTTGAGGTAATGCTCGCGAGGCAGCGTGGCTGCCGCCGGCGTCGTACTCATGGAGTTCCCTTCTTTTCCCGGGCTGCGGGAACCGGCGCCGGGGCAGCGCCTGTCGCGGAACCCGCCGCGCCGGTGGTTTGCAAAGACTTGATGTAAGCGATCAGGCTCAAGACCTGCTCCTCGGTTATAAGCCCCTGGAAAGTGGGCATGATGGGCTGATAACCCGCAACGATTTTGGCTTTCGGCTGCAGGATGGATTCCCGGATGTACGCGTCATCGGCGGTCACCGTCTGCCCGCCTTCCAAGTGAACGACCGAGCCGTACACGCCGGTGAGCGACGGGCCGCGCGCTCCCGGCAATCCACTGTGGCAAGTGATGCAGGCCAGGCCCTGAAAGAGTTTTGCTCCGGCGGCGACCGGCGAGGTCTCGCCCGTCGAGCCGCTGAGCCAGGCTTCGTATTCGGCAGGCTCAAGAACCGTGACCCAGCCGCCCATCAGAGCGTGGTTGGTGCCGCAATACTGCGAGCAGAAAAAATGATAGCGGCCGGGACGCGTGGCGCGGAACCACATCATGGTGTAGCGGCCAGGGACGACGTCGGTCTTCACGCGGAACGCCGGGACGAAGAAATCGTGAATCACGTCCTCGCTGGCCATCATCAGGCGGATGTCCCGGTTGACGGGGATGTGCAACTCGTTGATTTCGCGGCGCCCGTCGGGCTGCTGGAGCTTCCACATCCACTGTTTGGCGATGACGTAAATGTCCAGAGCGTCCCGGGGCGGGCGGCGCATGTTGACGTACACGCTGGCGCCCCACCCAAACATCACCATCGCGAGGAGGAAGGGAATGCCAATCCACGCCGCTTCGAGCGCCATCGAGCCATGAATCGCGACGCCGATTTCGTCGGGGGCCTTGCGGCGATACTTCAAGAAAAAATAGAGGATGGAGATGGTAATCAGCGCGGAGAAGAACACTGTCACCAGGAGCAGGTAGAAAAACAGCGCATCCACGCTGCCCGCGAAACTCGAGGCGCGCACCGGAAACAGTGGGAGTTCGGACTGCACGGTCTTAGCTCGCTCCTTGCGATTTCCAATGGCGCGCGTGCGACTCCCGCCGCCGGAAAATCAGAATTCCCGCGACAATCATGAGAACCATCAGAATCCCGCCCGCACGGACCAGGCGCAGAATCACAGTGCTGTAACGTCCCGACGCGGGGTCGTATTCGTAGCAAAACAGCAGCACACGGTCGATAGGGGTGCCGATTTTGCCTGCCGAGGCTTCCACGAGTCCCAGACGCATGTCCCGTGGCGGATAGTCAATTCCGAAAAAATACCGCGAGATGCGCCCGTCAGGCGTGAGGATGAGAACTCCGCTGGCGTGCGCAAACAAGTTCTTCTGCGCGTCGAAGGTGTAGCGGAAATTTGCGGCCCGCGTGAGCGCCGCGATCGATGGTTCGTCTCCGGTCAGAAAATGCCAGCCGACCGCGCTTTCCGGGCGCGCGTAACGCTCCAGGGTCTCTTTCTTTTTCGCTGCGGCCATGGCGGGAGTTTCCCGGGGATCAAAGCTGACAAATACGACGTCGTACTCTTTGCCCGCGCTGAAGGTGATCATTTTCAAAACGCCGACGACGGAAATCCGGATCTGATTGCAAAGCATTGGGCAGCCGTAATAGACGAACGCCAGAACCACGGGCTTGCCATGGAAATATTCCCGGAGCTGCACGGTGCGTCCGGTTTCGTCGCGGAAGGGCAAGTCCAGCGGCAGCGCGGCGTTGAGCTGCGGATTGAAGTCCACATCGCGCAGCGCGGGAGGAAGTCCGCGCGGGCCGGGGGCTGGCGAAATGTTCTGCGGCGAGCCCGCCGTGGCGAGCGCCAACAGGCACATCAAAACGCCCAAGGCTCGCGATGCCGAATGTGCGCGTCGTGGCGCGACCGCCGTTCTTTGTTGACCACATTGCTTCAGCTTCATTTTTTCTTAGCTCCCTTTGCAGCGGGCTCGCTCTCCCTCGCGGGCAGGGCCTTCTTTTCTGCAATAATCCTCATGGCATCTTCAATCGGAATGTGAGCCACACCCGCCTTTTCATCCACCCACCCGTAGCTGTTCAGCTCTTTCTGCGTTTCGCTCAAATAGTTGC
>DASQHY010000068.1:0-2327 GCA_035631855.1 Candidatus Acidiferrales bacterium | reverse complement strand
AAGCAAGAGGAAGCAAATGGGACTGAAAAGCTTTAATCCCTATACGGCATCGCGGCGCTTCGTGACCATGCTCGACAAGAGCGAGATCACCAAAGAGCGTCCCGAGAAAGCGCTGCTGGAGCCGAAAAAGCGCTCCGGCGGACGCAACAACCACGGCGAAATCTCTTCGTGGCATCGGGGCGGCGGCCACAAGCAGCAATACCGCGCCGTGGATTTTCGCCGCGACAAAACCAATATCCCGGCGAAGGTGGCGGCCATCGAGTATGACCCCAACCGCTCGGCGAATATTGCTCTGCTGCACTACGCCGATGGCGAGAAGCGCTACATCCTGCATCCGGTGGGGCTGGAAGTCGGCATGACCGTGCAGACCGGGGACGCCGCCGACATTCTCCCTGGAAACGCGCTGACCATCCGGCACATTCCGCCGGGCACCATGGTGCACAACCTCGAGCTGTATCCCGGAAAGGGCGGGCAGGTAGTACGTTCGGCGGGCGCGTCCGCGCAGTTGCTCAGCAAGGAAGGCGACCTCGCTCTGGTCAAGCTGCCTTCCGGGGAAGTTCGGAAATTTTCCGTCGAGTGCATGGCCACCGTCGGCCAGGTCGGCAACCTCGACAATGAAAACCAGACTTACGGCAAGGCGGGGCGCACGCGCTGGCGCGGGATTCGTCCGACCAATCGCGGTGTGGCCATGAACCCGGTGGATCATCCCCACGGCGGCGGTGAAGGCCGCGTGAAGGGCAATCATCCGCAGACCCCGTGGGGTTTCCCCACGCTGGGCGCGAAGACGCGGAGAAACCGCCGCACCGATAAACAGATTGTCGAGCGGCGCAAGCCGTAGGGGAAACGGCGGATTCTGTAGCGAGTTCTGTGATGCAGTTGGCAGCAAACCCGGCGCGGCGGGTCTTAGAGAGCAGGCCCATGAGAGCGACACGAACAACTCGAACGGCGGCCCGGCGAGCGCGAGGCTCGCGCAAGGTCGCCATGGTAAAACGCGCGGCCAAGGCCGCGAAACCGGCCCTTCGGCACGTCGCCGTGCCGCCCGTTCAGGTGTACTACCGCCTGTGCAAGCCGGGGTGGGCGGTGACGGTGGAGAAGTCACCCAACGCGCAAGGCACGCGGTTTGTCTGCCCGTTTTGCCCGCAGTCGCACCGCGTCCCCGGTCCGGTTCGCGGGTTCCGCAAAGTGCGGCGTGCGCAGTGGATCAAGTTCCGCCGCGTGGAGGGGTAGGAGAGGCGATGGCACGTTCGTTAAAGAAGGGCCCGTTTGTAGACGGCCACCTGCAGGAAAAGGTGGAGGCGTTGAACTCGCGCAACGAAAAGAAAGTGATCAAGACGTGGTCGCGGCGCTCCACCATCGTCCCGGACATGGTCGGCCATACCATTGCGGTGCACAACGGCAAGAAATTCATTCCCGTGTACGTCACCGAGCAGATGGTCGGACACAAGCTGGGCGAGTTCGCGCCCACACGGACGTTTAAGGGGCACGCGGTGAAGGCGGCGCTCGAGAGGGCCGCCGGCATGGCTCCGGCTCCGGGCGCAACTGCAGCGCCGGGCGCGGCACCGCCCCCGGCAGGAGGCGGCGCGGCACCCCCTGCGCCGAAGGCATAGGCGATGGCTGGAGAACTCCTAGCGGCTCCTTCGATTGAGGCTCACGCCCTGGCGCGGCACGTGCGCATGTCGCCGCAAAAGACGCGGCTGGTGATTGACCTGATCCGCGGAAAGCGCGCCGAAGACGCTTTGCAGATTCTGCGGTTTACTCCCAAGCGTGCCGCGCGCGACATCGAGAAAGTGCTGCGCAGCGCCATTGCCAACGCCGAGCGCAAAGCCGAAGATTCCGGAGCCTCGCTCGACGTGGATGAACTGTACGTTTCGCAGGCGTTTGTCAACGAAGGTGCGCGCTGGAAGCGGCTGCGTCCCGCGCCGATGGGCCGGGCATTCCGCTACCAGCGGCGCACCAGCCACATTCTGGTGGGCGTGGCCGAACACCATGTGGCCGCGAAAGAGCGCGCAGCGGCCGCCGCCGCGGAAGCGGAATCCCACAAGGGCGTCCGTGGCGCGGTGCGCAAGGCGCGCAAGGCGCTGGCTGGCAGACAGCAGCCGCGCGGCGGCAAGACTAAGAAAAAGTAGGAGGCGGCTTTGGGGCAGAAGACACACCCGTATGGTTTCCGGCTGGGCTACAACAAAGTGTGGAAGTCGCGTTGGTTTGCCAACCGCGATTACGCCGACTTGCTCCACGAAGATGTGGCCCTGCGGCGCACGCTGAAAGAGCGCCTGAAGTCGGCGGGCGTGAATTCGATTGATATCGAGCGCGCCGCCAACAAATTGGTG
>DASQHY010000067.1:0-3132 GCA_035631855.1 Candidatus Acidiferrales bacterium | reverse complement strand
CGCGAGTGACTCGCGAAGATCGTCGAGCCGGAATGCTTTTCGGAAACGGTTGTCGAGCGCCTGGTCGGAAAGAAAGCGCCGCGCGAAGATTCCAAATCTTGCGCGGCTGGTAACCGCATAGCGAGCCCGCGGGGGCTCATCTTCAACCGCGCGGAGTACAACGCGCGCGCAATCTTCCGGCTGGTAGCGCGATGTTTTCCTGGTTTTTTCCCACTCGCCGAGAAATCCCTGGTAAATCCCCTTGTAGGGACTCTGTTCTGCGCCCTTGGCATAGGCGGAAGAAAGTTCTGCGGCGGTGCGATTCATGCTGGTGTGAATGTAGCCGGGCTCGATGAGCACTACGTGAATGCTGAAGGGGTATAGCTCGAGGCGCATCGAGTCGCTCGCGGCCTCAAGCGCATGTTTGCTCGAAGCGTAGGTTCCCATCACCGGGATTGCGACCTTGCCTGAAATCGAGCTCATGTTGATGATGCGGCCGCGGCGCCGGCGACGCATTTCCGGCAGGACGCGCTGTGCAAGTCGTATGGGGCCGAAAACATTCGTCTCGAATACTTTGCGCAGATCGGCTGGTGTGATTTCCTCCATCACCGCGGCAATGGCGATCCCCGCATTGTTCACGAGAATGTCCACCGGGCCGGTGCGCCGCTCGATTTCTGCAATGGCGCGTTCGCCGGAGGCGGCGTCGCAAACGTCAAGCTCCAAGGGCTCAAGTGGGAGTTTTCGTTCGCACGCTAAGTTGCGGAGCGCTTCGAGCCGCTCCGCGTTGCGCCCGGCGGCGAATACGCGATAGCCGCGCTCGGCGAGAAGTATGGAGGTGGCGCGGCCCAAGCCGTCCGTCCCACCTGTGACCAAGACAGTGCTGAGCTTCCCTTCCGATGGATTCGCGGCCATGGCATTCCCCCTTGTGCAGCGGGAAGTTATCGCAGAAACCATGGAAAGGCGAGAGCCGCGCGAGGTGAAAATGGCCGGTCGGGGAGATTTTTCAATGAGAGAAATTTTGTTGTGAAGGAGTGCCGGAACACTGGGATCAGTTGCGATTAGAATTTGCACTGCCCTTTGTTTTGTGTGAGTTGCAGCGAATTTTAATCCTGAACTGTTGCGATTAGAATTTGTGGGATGAGAACTAAAA
Organism: Candidatus Acidiferrales bacterium; assembly: GCA_035631855.1. Lineage (GTDB taxonomy): Bacteria > Acidobacteriota > Terriglobia > Acidiferrales > UBA7541 > DASQHY01. The sequence continues at coordinate 2,003 of DASQHY010000067.1, read as the reverse complement.
AAGCAAAGAAAAGGTGAAGATTGCTGGAGCGCAGTCAGTAAGGGAAGGGATGATGGCGCGTGGCTGACGTGAAGATTTCGATGTTGTCGGAATATTGGCACGAAAAAGGGTAGCATACTTCGGCTCTATTGGCAAGTTAATTATCAGTACCAAAATGGGAAACTCAGGTTGGTGATTGACGCCGCGCGCATGCATCTCTTGTATTTTCATAAGACCTCTTGATTGTGACGACGGACACTGAAATTCTCTGGCTGTGGAGCAAGACTAATATGGAGGTGGGCCATGATCAAGAAAGTGAAGGGCGGGTACGAAGTAGTGTCGAAGACGACGGGGCGGAATCTGGGCGGGCCGTACAAGACAAGAGAAGAAGCGCTGAAGCGGCTGCGGCAGGTGGAATTCTTCAAGCGCCGCAAGGGGTAAACAGGGCAGGACAGGACCGATTCGCGGTGCGCGCATCCTCAAGCCGGAGAGCTCAAGGCTGGGACAGCGTGGTGAGAAAGTCGCACTGGGGGTTGTGATAGCCGTTGAAGGGAGTGAAAGTTTCATCCATTTGCAGGATGGTTTCGGTATTGAGGTCGTAGTTCGGCCAGTCGACGGCTCCGCCTCCATTGGGATTCCCGGTGGCGGCAAAGCGCGTCCAGTAGCCCATCAAAGCGCTGGAGAAAGTGAGCTCGTTCTGGTCGGGCGTGTACACGACGCCGCCGCCCGGCTGAAGACCGTCATCGAAGTTCCCGAAGAGGAAGAACAGGTCGGCGGTGTGAAAGGCGCCGAGGGGTTTCAAGGTCGGATCGTCCTGAAAGGCATGAGTGTAGAAATAGCGCCAGACCGGTTTGTGGGCCGGGGCAGTAACGGCGGCGCGGGCGTCGGTGCGCAATTCGCAAGTCAATTGGTAATCGCCGTCCACCGCGATCAGCGCATAGGCGGGAGAAGCGTAGTCAGCGACCGGGTACAGTGCCAAGACTTGATCGGCAACGCCGGCGCCGAACTGGTCGAAGCGCTGGTGGAGGGCCGCGGCATAGCCGGCCGCGTCCAGAGGCGCGGTGGGACTGTCATGGAGCGACCACTCTTCGCGGGTGGAGCCGATCAGCAATGGAACAGGAGCACCGTTCTGCTGAACAAAGAGAACGCTATCCATGGGAACGACCGGATTCCCGATTCCCGGCCCCAGCGGGAGGCTGGTTGGGGGAACTGAGAATTGGTAGTTCACGAGGGTTTTCGCCGGCACGGCTCTCAAACAGGCCAGAACATCTGCCGCTGCAGCGCAACCCATGGCGGAAATGAACGGGGGGCTTAGCGCCTGGGCATCGGCGAAAGAAATATACCAGGTTGTGGTGCTGGCCACCGGGACCGCACCGCTTATCATTCCGGCTGAAGCGTACAAGCCCTGTGCGCCGGGCGCCGCGAACAATAATTGAATGTTGAAGGAGCCTGCGGACTGTCCGAAGAGCAAGACGCGCGTAGGATCGCCGCCGAATGCGGCGATGTTTTGTTTCACCCAGGTGAGCGCAGCTATCATATCGAGGAGAATGTACGCTCCGGAAGTTCCCCCGCCCTCGGCGGTCAATTGAGGTATGGCCAAGCTACCGAGGAGTCCCAGGCGGTACTCGGCCGTCACCACCACGACGCCCTGGTCGGCCAGGGGAGGCGCGTCCAACGAAGTGGGAGTATATTGCGTGTCGCCGCTGACATTGCCGCCGCCGTGGAAAAACACCATCACCGGTTGGCTGTGGTTAGGCGGCGTCTGCGATACGAACACATTGAGCACCAGACAATCTTCGTCTCCCGCGTACTGACCGGCGCTGTTGATTTGAGGACAGACGTTGCCAAATGTGGAGGCGTCGCGAACCCCCTGCCAGACGGGCGGCGGTTGCGGCGCCTTCCATCGCAGGTTGCCTACCGGTGGTGCGGCAAAGGGAATGCCACGGAAGGCAACGAGACTGCCCACAGTCACTCCGCGGACGGCGCCCGACTGCGTGCAAGCGATGGTCATCGTGTTGGTGCAG
>DASQHY010000066.1:0-12807 GCA_035631855.1 Candidatus Acidiferrales bacterium | reverse complement strand
CGCAACCGCATTTGGCGCCGGATGACGCTGGACGCCATCCGCAACGACCCGGAATGGAAGAATGGCGAGTACACCGCCGAGCCGCGCTGCGCCTTGCAGGTTGCGCTCGATTTTCTCGTCATTGCCGGGAGCGCGCCGCTGCAGATGCAGAAAAACTATCCGACGCGCGATGCCGCCGACAAATACCTCGAGGAATTCATGGCCACGCGCATCAAAGGACTCGACGCCAATGATTTTCTCTACCAGGTGGACGCTTCACGCAACTATGACCCCTCGCCGCAGCTCGAGAAAATCAAGGCGCCGGTGATGTTCGTGAATTCCGCCGATGATTTCATCAATCCGCCCGAGTTGGGCATTGCCGAGCGCGAAATCCAGAAAGTGAAGAACGGCAAATTCGTCTTGCTGCCCATCACCGATCTGACACGCGGCCATGGCACGCACACCTGGGCCGTCAACTGGCAGCAATATCTCGCCGAATTGCTCCAGCGCTCGGCGCATTAGAAGGGAGGTTATTCGACTCGCAGCGCGACGATGGGGTCCACGCCCGCGGCGCGCCGCGCCGGAACAAAACATGCGACCAGCGCAGCGAATACCAGAACTCCTGCGACAATTGCGAAAGTGAAGGGATCGTTTGGCATAACCTCAAACAACATTTGCTTCAAGATGCGCGTTAGCCAGAGCGCGCCCAGCATCCCAAGACCCACCCCAATCACGGCGAGTCCCATACCCTGGCTGAGCACCATTTTCAAAATGTCGACCGGCCGCGCGCCGATGGCCATGCGCACACCGATTTCGTGGGTCCGCTGGCTCACCGCCAGCGCGATGACCCCGCTGATTCCCGTGGCGGCGATGAGCAGTGCAAGGACCGCAAAGATGCCGAGAAGGTCTGCGGTCAGCCGCGGCGCGGCAATCGAATCGGAACGCACTTGTTCCAGGGAGCGGATTTTTCCCGCGGGCTGGTCGGGATCCACTTCATACATCCGCTGCACCACGGTTCGCGCCACGTCCATGGGATCGCCGGTGGTCTTGGCCATCAGCGTCCCCTGCAAGAGAGGGTTTTGCGCCAATGCCAAATAGATGGCGTCGCCGGCCGGGCGGTCCAGACCGGAATCCTTGGTGTCGCCGACAATGCCGACCACGGCCGCCCAGGTTTTTCCTTCGTTCAGCGAAATTTTGTGACCGATGGGATCCTGGCCGGGCCAGCGGTGCCTGGCGATCGCCTGGTTGATCATCGCGACACCCGGCCCATCGGCTTTGTCTTGGTGGTCAAAAATGCGTCCGGCCAGAAGCGGAATGTGCATGGTGCGGAAATAGTCGGGGGAAACAACGTGAAAATCCGCGATTTGCGGTTGCTCTCGCGGGTTCACCGGCTGTCCTTCGATCTGGAATGAGCCGTTGTTCTGCACGGCCTGATCCAACGGCACGGCGAGAGAAAACGCTGCCGAAGAAACTTGCGGCTGGGACTGCACCTTTTCGAGAAGCGATTCGAAGAAAGCACGGCGCTTGGCTCCATCGGTGTACTTCGCGAAGTTCAAATAGATGTCCATGGTCAGCACATTCTCCGGCCTAAAGCCCGGATCCACATGCTGGAGGTTAATCAGGCTCCGCAGCATCAGTCCGGCGCCGATCAGCAGCACGAAGGACACCGCAAACTGCGCGACAATCAGCACGCTGCGAGTTCTTCCGCGCGCCACGCCCAGCGAAGCCTGGCTCCCGCCTTCTTTCAGGCTGCCCACGACGGTCTCTCGCGACGCCAGCGCCGGCGCGGAACCCGAAAGCAAGCTGGCCAGGAACGCTATGGCCATGGTGAACAGCAGAACAGGGATATCGATGTGAATCTCGCCGGCCCGCGGGGTAAACCGCGCGGCAAACATGGTGAGCAAGTGCATCACGCCGCCGGCCAGGAGAAGTCCGAAAACGCCGCCGGCCATGGAGAGCAGAAAGCTTTCGGTCAAGAGCTGGCGGAACAACCGCACTCTCCCCGCGCCCATCGCGGCGCGAACCGCCAGTTCGCGCTCGCGCCGGACCATGCGCGCCAAATTCAAGTTGGCCACGCTGGCGCACGCAATGATGAGAACGAATCCGGCGGCCACGAGGAGCAGAAGCATGGTGGGCTTGGCTTCGCGGGTGAGTTCCTCGCGCAGCGGCTTTGCCAGCATCGAAATCTGCTCGCTTGCCGGATAAAACGCCGGGTATTCCTTCTGCATCGCCGCGGCCAGTGCGGAAAGATCTGCCTGGGCCTCATGCGCGCGCACATCCGGCTTCATCCTGCCGAATAGTTGAACCATCCTGCCACGGCGGTTGGCGATCAAGCGCGGATTGGAGCGAAACGGGCAGGCGATGGAAGGCATGTAGACATCATTGGCGTCCGGGTATTGCGGAAATGGTGGCAAAACGCCGACCACGGTGTGCACTTTATCGTTCATCCGGAAGTGGCGCCCCACAACCGTGGGGTCGCCGCCAAACGAACGCTGCCAGTATTCGTAACTGAGGAGCAGCACCGCAGGCGCGCCTTCTTTTTCATCCTCGGGAGCGAACCCGCGGCCAACGAGCGGCTTGACGCCGAAGACGTCAAAGAAGTTCCACGACACGACTCCGGTCTCGACGCGCTCCGGCTCGCTGCGGCCCAGAAGAATAAAGGACATGTTGTGATATTCGACGATTCCGTCCAGGCTGCGGTTTTGGCTGCGGAGATCCTTCATTTCCGGGACGGAAAACGCGGCGTTGACGAGCTTCGCCTTGGGGGCCTGCTCGTTAAGAACGACGATGCGCTCGCCATGGGCATAGGGCAACGGTTTGAGCAGGACGGCGTGAACGACGCTGAAGATGGCGGTATTCGCGCCAATTCCCAGGGCCAGAGTCACCAGCGCGGCGAGAGTGAATCCGAAATTCTTGCGCATCATGCGCAGCGCAAATCCAGCGTCCTGGCGGAACATCGCGAGATGCTCGCGCGGCGCAGTGGTGAAGACTCCCGCAATGGTTTCTCCCCACAGCCTCAACAGGCCGCGCAGTCCTCCGCGGTGCTCCGCCTCCGATTGCTGTTGCTGAAACACCTCTTCCATTTCGGGGCCGAAGTCGCCTCGGAAGTCGAACGGCAAAAGACACAGCAACAGGCGGTAGAATCGAGTGGCTCTCGATATGTTCTTGCTTTCCATTTCTTCCTCCCAACCACTCGCAAGTGTTGGGTGGCAGCGCCAACGCAAATCCTATACCGTCAGCGGTCCACGGATGCGTTGCACCGAGTCACTGCTTCTTGTAGAAATCCAGATATTTATCGGGCGACGCCTCGAATTGCTTTTTGTGACCTTCGGAGCAGAAATAGTAGGCCTTGTCTTTATACACGGACTTCGGCGAGGACTTTGGGTCCACCTCCATATCACACACGGGATCGAGAGGATGCTCGTCCGTGGAGACGGGCACCTTGGCGTACACTTCGTTCGAATCCGGATTCATCCAGCCTTGTCCCTGGTACTCCAGGTTGTAGGCGATATCCGTGGCGGTTTCACGGCCGTAATAGCGCTCGACCACGCGCAGCGCAAGATCAATGCCGGAGGAAAGCCCGCCCGACGAGGCAAGATTGCCTTCTTCGACGAAGCGAGCTCCGCGCTTGACATGGACATCAGGGAACTGCAAGGCCATGCTCTTATATGCAGAGTGATGCGTGGTGGCAGCCTTTCCGGACAACAGGCCGGTTTGCGCGAGCAAGAACGCCCCCGTGCAGACCGACATGGTCACATCGGTGCTCTTTGTCACCTTGCGAATCCACTCCAGGGTTGCCTGGCTTTCTCCATTCTGTGCCGGGATGACGAGAACCTTTGGCTGAGGGGCGTTTTCAAAGGTGTAGTCGGGAACGATCTGCATCCCGCCCATTACGCGGACCGGCTTGGGGGTTTCGGCAACGGTGTAGGTCCGGAAGGAGGCGTCATGGAAGACTTCCCACGGCCCGGCGAAGTCGATCATCACCGCGCCCTCCGAGAGCAAGAAGGCAGCGGAAACGCCGCCTTGTGCGGGGGGCTTGAGCGGATTGGGTTTGGACGATGATTTCTCATCGGGAAGGCCGAGCGCTGCGAGCGGGCCGGAAACAGCGGAAAGCTTGGCCAGAGGTGAAAACGGAACTGCGGCCATAAAGCTGAATGCGGCGGATCTCTTCAGCAGGTCTCTTCTCTTCATTGTGACTGTCCCTTCTTGGATGGATTTCGTGGTGCCGAAACCGTTCTTGCTTTTCATTTGCTTCTCCCGCCACTCGCGTGTGTTGGGTCTTGCAAAAACGGATCCGCGCAGATTGGAAGACGCGGATGAAAGAGTTTCGTTACGCGGTCCTCGGCTTCCGCAAAAGATTGCGTGACCTGGCCAGGGCGACGACCTTCTCGAGGCGCTCTGCCTCGGCCTCGGCCACGGCGCGCCCGAGCGGCGTCAGCCGGTAATAGCGGCGCCGCTCGTCGTCTTCGCTGGCGGCAGGGCGCTGGCGGAGCTCGAGGATCAGCCCCTCGGAAAGAAGCCTCTTGATGATGCCGTAGAGCGTGCCGGTGCTCAGGCGGACCTCCCCGCGGGTGCGCAACTCCACTTCTTTGAGGATGGCGTAGCCATGGCGATCTTCTTCCGCCAAGGCCAGCAAGACATGAAACAAGGCCGGGGTAAGCGGGAGAAACGGCACGGGGTCGAAGCGTTGAGAGCTCAAAGCGCCTCCTAGACAGAAGCAGACTAGGTCGCCTCTCACTATATCGTAACGCGCCATAGTGTCAAGGGAAAAAGTAAGCGGAGGCCGGCGCGCCTGCCCGATGCTTTGACTCCCGAGGTTTCTACCCTGTGGTATTCTCCCGGCGCTGCCGGACTGGGCGCACTGGAGATGTCCATGAACGCCAACCGATTCCGCTGGTTGTTTGTCGGCTTGCTGAGTGTGGCGGTGTGTTTCGCGCGCCCCGCGGCGCAGGAAGAGCCCCAGGCGATTGATGTTTCCGCATTGTTCGACAAAACCGATGTCATGATTTCCATGCGTGACCGCGTCCGGCTGCACACGGAAATCTATGCGCCGAAAAATTCCGCCCAACCGCTGCCGATCTTGCTGATCCGCACCCCTTATGGGGTGCTCGACGACGACAAGGGATATGCCTTCGCGCTGAAACAGCGAAACGAGCTGATTGCCGACGGCTACATTTTCGCTTTTCAGGATATTCGCGGGCGGTATAAGTCGGAAGGCCAGTTCGTTATGAACCGGCCCGTGCGCGACGCCAAAGACGCCAAGGCGATCGATGAGGGCACGGACACCTATGACACGATTGATTGGCTGGTGAAGAACGTGCCGCAGAACAACGGCCGCGTGGGAATGTTTGGAGTTTCCTACGGCGGGTGGCTCACCGTAATGGGAATGCTGGAACCCCATCCGGCACTGAAGGCCGTTTCCGAGCAAGCTTCGCCCGCCGACATGTTTTTGGGCGACGACTTCCATCACAACGGGGCGTTTCGGTTGAGCTACGGATTCGAATACGCGACGATGATGGAGACCGATAAGACGAATTTTTCGTTTGATTTCGACCGCGCCGACACCTTCGACTGGTACCTGCGGCTGGGCGCGCTTTCCAACGCCAACAAGAAATACATCCACGGAAAACTGCCGACCTGGAACGATTTTGTGGCCCATCCGAATTACGATGCGTTCTGGAAAAAACAGGCGATGGCCACGATCCTGAAGGGGCCAAGGGTCCCGAATCTGAACGTGGGCGGTTGGTGGGACCAGGAAGATTTCTACGGGCCGATGACCATTTATCAGATTCTGGAAAAGAATGATCCGGATCATTTGAACTACGTGGTGGCCGGGCCCTGGAATCATGGCGGCTGGGCGCACGGGACCGGGCGTTCACTGGGAGCGATTGATTTCGGCAGCGACACCTCGAAATACTTCCGCGAGAAAATCCAGGCGCCGTGGTTTGCCTACTGGCTGAAAGATAAGGGGGCGCTGCCGTTGCGGGAAGCGCTGGTGTTCGAGACCGGGAGCAACCGCTGGGTGAGTTACGATTCGTGGCCGCCAAAGGCCGCGACACCGCGCAAGCTTTACTTCCACGGCGGCGGCAAACTGTCATTTGCCGCACCGGCCAAAAACAGCCCACCAGAATTTGACAGCTATCTCTCGGATCCTGCGCATCCCGTGCCGTACCGCCACCGGCCCATCGAGATGACGTATCCGCGGGACCGGCAGGGAGGCTGGCCGACCTGGCTGGTAGAGGATCAGCGATTCGTGGACCACCGGCCGGACGTGCTGAGCTGGGAAAGCGACGCGCTCGAGAAGGACCTAAATGTTGCCGGAGACATCGTGGTGCATCTGTTTGCTTCGACAACCGGAAGCGACAGCGACTGGGTGGTCAAGCTGATTGACGTGTATCCGGAAAAATATCCGCAGGACGTGAAGATGGAAGGCTACGAACTGATGATTGCGGACGAAGTGTTTCGCGGGCGGTTCCACAAATCGTTTGAGAAGCCGGAGGCGCTCGTGCCGAACCAAGTGACGCCGTTTACGATTGACCTGCACACGAACGCGCATGTTTTCCAGAAAGGCCACAAAGTCATGGTGCAGGTGCAGAGCACGTGGTTCCCGATCATTGACCGGAACCCGCAGAAGTTCGTGCCGAATATTTTCAAGGCGACCGAGGCGGACTACCAGAAAGCAACCCAGAAGATTTACCGTTCGGGGCAGTCGGCGTCCTGCATCGAACTGCCGGTCCTGGAGCCATGAGCAGGACGCTGCGGCCGGTTCCCTGGATTTGGTTTCTTCACCTATCGGTCTTTTTCGCAGGGGCCGCCGTGTGTCTTGCGGTGCGCGGTTTCTTTCTGATGGGCCGGCCCGCTTTTTCCGTAGACTTGTATTTTCACGACACGTACGCGGTTCTAACTTCCGTTCACTTCTATTTTCTCTTTGCCGCCTTCTTCGGAATCTTCGCGGGGGTGTATGGCCTTCTGGATCGGGGAACCCCGGCGGATGTTCCCTTGCTGCTGGGTCATCTGCACTTCTGGATGTCTCTCGCGTCCACCTGGCTGTTTTTCTGGGTCTTGCACCGGCTGGGCGCGGCACGGGGAAGCGAAGCGGGGGACGTTCCGCTGCGGGAACTCTTTCTGGCCGAAAACCGCAAGCTTATTTTTGGCGTGGGACTGTTCTTCGTGGCGCAGGTTCTTTTCTTCGTGAACGTGGCCGTGCGGCTGTTGCGGCGCTCAGGTCCATGGCGGAGCAAGGCGCTGTAGAGGGGATCGATGAATTCTCCGGCGTTCGAAAACAGCTCCGGGCAGGCTCGGCGCCTCTAGACCGCGCCGAAACTGCCCGGGATTGTTGTCTTCAAGGATAGGCGAGCGATCTACTTCGAAGGCGGAGTCGTGGTGGTACCGCCGGAGCCCTTCTTGCCTTTCTTGCCGCCCTTGTGACCCTTCTTGCCGCCCTTGTGTTCCTTCTTGCCCTCGGACTTTTTCGTGTCGTCCTTCTTCTCGCCGGTGCTGCCGCCCCCTGCCTGTGCATAGGCCAGACCGGAAACGGCGAGGAAAGCCACGAGGGTCAGACTTGCAAAAAGTTTCTTCATGAAATCTCCTCAGCAGTTATCGCGCGGCCGAATTCGCCCTCTGGATACCGAATGCAGATATCCAAATAAGGAAATGAAAGGGCAGCCAGGGACTACGGAATGCAGAGCCGCCTTATCTCCTTGCACGTGGGTGAAAGAGTACTCTTGGGTGCACCGGGAAGCAATACCGTGAAGAAGTCTTGTTTCCTGCCGAGCAGATGAACGGGCCCGAACAAAAACCCGGGCAGCCACGGCGCCTCTAGATCGCGCCGAAACTGCCCGGGAAAATGAAAAGCCCAGCGAACCGGGCTACGAAAGGTTAACCTTTCTTGTCGTCCTTGTCTTTCTTGTCTTTGTCCTTATCCTTATCTTTGTCGCCTTTCTTGTGTTTCTTGCCCCCCTTGTGGCCCTTCTTGTCCTTATCCTTGTCTTCTTTCTTGTCCTTATCGTCGCCCTGGAACGGGGTGCCGGCATAGGCAGCGCCAGTGACGGTGACAAAGGCAACGAGCATCAAAGTTGCCAGAAATTTCTTCATGGATTCTCCTCAGTGGTGAGAGTGGGGCCGAACTTATGCCGGGGAAAGCATCCCTCCCCAGCACGTGGCGGGAAGCCTACCACCGAGGCCATTCGGGGTGCAACAAGGAAAAAGTACAGGGCCCCGGCATGGCCCTCAAGTATCGCGCGCCGGGTCTAATCGGCGTGTTGGGGACGGCGCTCGCCGGATTGAAAATCCGTCCACGGGCCGGCATTCATATCGCGGAGCAGCGGCGCCTGCCAGGAATACTCCGGGTGGCCGGCCAGAAATGCCTTGGCGTCAAAGTTTCCCCCGCAGGGATGTCCCATCCGCGCGACCAGACTCATGCGTTCCGCCAATTTGCTGTCGGTGACTTTCCCCTGCACGGCGCCTCCCGGATAGTAGGGTCCCCACTCCCACACCTGGACGCCGCGGGGCGAGGTGTCGCCGTGGCCGCAGAGGACGCGCTCGTCGTCGGCCTGTTTTTTGTCAAAGGTATCAAAGTGGTCGGAGAGCATTTTCTGAGCCAGGGCGACGTCGATCTGCCCGCGGTTTTCCTTCAGCAATGCGTCCCAGCGGGCGTGGCGCGCGTTCGGGGAAGTTTCGGAATTCTTGGGGTCAAAGTGAGGCGTATCGAGGCGAAGGACCTCGGGGTCGCGCGCCCAGTTCGAACCGGCGAAGTAGCCGTCCTTGGTGCGCCAAAGCCTGGTTTTTTTCAGGCCCAGCTCGAGCTGCGCAATTTCGCCGGTCTTGCGATCGCCGAGCAGCCAGTCATTGGCATAGCCGCCGTTGTTGCCGTCGAGCATGATCTTTGTGTAGTCGTCGATGGAACCGGCATATTGCAAGGCCTTGCGCGCGCGGACAAATTCCGCCTTGCCATTGGGGTCCCAGCCCTCGAATTGCGTGATGGTGGTTTCGGTGACCATCAGCCCGCTGGAGTTGATGCCGAAGTCGTCGTCGCTGGCAATCACCCCGGGAAAGCCGTCCATCAGGATGCGATAACCGCGCGCGGGAACAATGTCAAACATGATGCGCCAGCGCTCGCCGTCGAGATAGCTGGTCCAGTTGTTGTGGGCGATGACGATCTGATGGTCCTTGGTCCAGCTTCCGGTAGCCACAAACGCGCTGCAATTTCCGGGACTGACGAGCTTTGGCGCTCCGGCGACCTGGAATTTTTTGTTGTACCAGGGCACGTAGTAGCCGGGGAGCTCCTCGAAGGCGTTGAAGGCAACGATGTCGTCCACATCGAGAGCGCTTCCGCGCGCCCGGAGACCTTCGACGATGCCCTGCAATTCCTGCCGGTACTCGGCATCAATCTTTGGCCAGAGCATGTCGTGCGCAGCCTTGCGGAAAAAATCCCAATCACGTTGCGTGCCATGGGTCATGTCGAGCTTGACCGCGGCAAAGGCATCCTCGATTTCCGGTTGGAGCAGATAGCCGTGCGCAAAGCCGATCTTGGCGGGTTCGCCTTCGAGATGCACGTAAATCCACCCGCCCTGGTCGAAGCGATACGCCCCGGCAAGACGCGGGTCGGACGCGGCGGCTTTGGCGCGAGCGGCGGCAATCGCCGCTTCGGGAGTCTCTGCAGCCGAGGCGTTTGAGTTTCCGCTCTGACCCAACAGAAGCAGCGCTCCCCCGCCAGCCACCAGGACAGCGACGGCAATCGCCCGCCGCAGCGTATTTGCGTTTTGTCCCATCGTCATCGCCGCACCTCCGCACAAGACGGCTGCATTCTCTACGTGAGTTTATGCTCTTTTTTGGCGGGCTTCAATGAACCGGAGGCGGCGGCCATGCTCTACCTCAGCGCTGCAAAATCAGCAGGCCGCACAAACACAGCGCGATGCCGATGACGTTCCGGAACGTGAGCGACTCGCGAAAAAACCACACGCCGAGCGGCGCCAGCAGCAGAGCCACCGAGGTGTTGGCGACCAGCGAGAGCGTTTTCAAATTCCAGTTGGCGCGGTAGGCCAGCAGGACTCCCACCTCCACGAGGAAAATGGAGAGGCCGCAGGCGATGCTCGTCCAATTCAGTTGTTGCAGGGCGGGCCGCGTGACGCCGTTGCGTCCGTAGGTGGCCAGCACCACCAGGCACGCTCCGAGCGCAACCAGGTACGTCACGGCAAGAGAGAGAAACGGATTGGCCGCGCGCGGCGTGAGCTTTTGCGCCAGGTGGTACATCACGGTTCCGAGAATGGCCATCGCCAGTGCGGCTCGGTACATGGTTCTCCTTTGCGGCGCACGAGAAAAAACGCGCACGCCAGCTTCTGCGCGAGCATCATACGGCAATCTGAGGGCAAATCCGGCGGCAAAACCGGAGGCGCACAAAAACCGCGGCACATCCGGCGCACGTCCGAATCTGATAGAGTACGGCTCAGCGGAGAATCTTATGAGCGAACGGGGCACGGTTTCCACACTTTCTCCCGGCACTTACCGCATCCAAGACGCTGCGCAGATCCTGACGCCGGCGCTGCTGATTTATCCGGAGCTGGTGGAGTCCAATATTCGCGCAACGCTGCGGCTGCTGGACGGCGAAGCGAACCGCTGGCGTCCGCACGTGAAGACCGCCAAACTGGAATTCGTGATGCGCACACTCGTCGCGCACGGTGTGACGCGGTTCAAGTGCGCGACGACGCTTGAATTGCTCACGGCTTGCCACGCGGGCGCGAGCGATGTTCTGGTGGCCTATCCCCTGCAGGGCGCCAATCTCCGGCGCGTCCGGGAAATTGCACGGGAATTTTCCGCGGTGCGAATTTCCGCGCTGGTGGACAGGGCAGAGACGGTAGAGGCGTGGGAAGGGAGCACGATTGGCTTGTTCGTGGATGTGAATCCCGGGATGAACCGCACAGGAATCGAACAGAACCGCTCAGCTGAAGTGATTCGAGTCGCGCGAGCCGTGCTTGCCGCCAAGCTGGAATTTCGCGGGGTTCACTACTACGACGGGCATCTTTCGAAATACGATTTGCCCGAACGTACCACTGCGGCGCATCGTGGCTACGATCAACTCCTCGCTCTGGTCACGGCGCTCGAAGCCGCGGGCCTCGGAGTTCCGGAAGTCATCACCGCGGGCACGCCGGCGCTGCCCTGCTCGCTCTCTTACGCCGGATTTCGCGGCGCGCGCTTTGTGCACCGCGTTTCGCCAGGGACCGTTGTGTTCGGCGATGCAACCAGTTGCGAGCAGTTGCCGGCGGCGTACGGCTATCAACCCGCCGTGCTGGTGCTGGCGCGAGTGGTGAGCCATCCGGCGCCGAATATTCTTACCTGCGACGCGGGGCACAAGAGCGTCTCCGCCGATTGCGGCGTGCCCAACTGCGCTGTTCTGGGGCGGCCGGACCTGCTCCCCCGCGCACCCAGCGAAGAACACCTGCCGATGGAAGTGCCATCCGGCGCCGCCAAGCCCGCGGTAGGCGAGTTCCTCTACCTGATTCCGCGCCACGTTTGCCCGACGGTCAACAATTTCGACGACGCACTGCTGGTGCGCGGCGGCGTGATCGAACGTCTCGAACGCGTGACCGCGCGCGGGCACGAATCCCCGCTTTCCGCCGGCGTTTCCGTCTCCGCCTGATTCCGTCGATGCTCACGGCCATCACGCGCGGAGTCAGCCCGGCAATTGCCGAGTGCGAACTGACGTTCCTCGAACGGCTGCCGATTGATTTTCGGAAGGCCACCGAGCAGCACCGCGACTACGAGCTTCTGCTCACGCTGCTCGGGGTGCGCGTGGTTTCTCTCCCCGCCGAGCCCCGCCTGCCGGACTCCGTGTTTGTCGAGGATACCGCGCTCGTTCTCGATGAAGTTGCGGTCGTGTTTCCCATGGGTGCGGCCTCGCGGCGCCGCGAGACCATTTCCATGTCCGAAGTTCTGTTGCGCTACCGTCCCATCGAAAACATCGTCTTGCCGGGAACCGTGGAAGGAGGGGACATCCTGCGGATTGGAAGGAAATTGTTCGTGGGCCTCTCGCGCCGGACCAACGAGGAAGGTATCCGGCAACTCTCGGCGATTGCGGCGCGCCACGGGTACGAAGTGACGCCGGCGCCCGTCACCGGCTGCCTGCATTTGAAAAGCGCCTGTACGTACCTGGGGAAAAACACGCTTCTCGGCAATCGTGCGTGGATGGATGTCTCGCCGTTCGATGGATATGAGTGGATTGACGTCCCCGCAGAAGAGCCCGCGGCGGCCAACACGCTGGCGGTGGGCGGGAAAGTGATTTTGCCGGAATCGTATCCACACACGAGGAGCCTCCTGGAAGAGCGCGGGTTTGCCGTGGTGAGCCTCGATATCTCCGAGCTGCAAAAGGCCGAAGGCGGCCTGACCTGCTCAAGCCTGTTGTTCGAAGAGGAGTACGAAGAATGACCGGCCCCGCCCGAATGGTTCGAGCAGGGCCGTTGTGCGTTTCCGTTTTGTATTCTCTCGGCGCCTAGCGCTTTTCGACGATGCGGGCAACGAATACAGGTTTGCCGCTCACCGGGTCCTTCAGCACCAGGCCGACGACGCGCAAGCTGATCGGGTTGGCGCCGGTCAAGTCACCGAGTCCCGTGAGGCCTCCCCGGAACTGCGTGAATGACGATGTAAAGACGGTGACCGGGCCGTTGAAGATGACGCTGGCCAGGCCGCCCGCGTTGAATTGAAAGGTGCCATTGCCGGTGTTCGTGCTGCCCGGCACCCAGGTGCCTTCATTCCCCTGCTGATGGAGCACGACGCGCTTGACGGTTTCGGTGGTTGTGCTGCCCGACATGCTTAACGCTCCGCCGGCCGTTACGC
>DASQHY010000065.1:0-3276 GCA_035631855.1 Candidatus Acidiferrales bacterium | reverse complement strand
CACGGGGGAGGAGGCTAGCAGCCGGGGAATTGAATCCGAGTTTGAGAAGGGGGAACACCTAGGTCCGAGGGAACGATCCTAAGATTCCGACAAACTCATCATCATAGCGAGTGGTGGCGCGCGTGTGCACAGAAGTCGACGAGCCCTTGGATGCAGGACCTGGATTCAGGTTAGACTGTGTCGGTGGGAGATTTATCGGGAATCGAACGATGGGCAAAAATATGTTGTCGTTGCAAGATGTGCGGAGTGGGATGAACTACTCGCTGGGCCGGGAGTGAGGTTGCCGATGAGCGCGTCGAGAAAAAATTTCGAGCGATTTTTCGTCCACGTACCCGCTGCTGTTCTCCAAGTAATTCTCGCGCTCGGATGGGCGAGCGCTTGCAACAAAGCTGCTTCGCCCACGCTGCCGCCGCAGCAGCCGCAAAGTTCTGCTGCTCCAATTCCCGCCAGTCCGAGCACTGCCGCCCCGAGCCCTGGCGCGACCAGCGATGAAAATGCGATTCGCAAAGCGGTGGAAGACCACGTCCGCAGCAATCCGGGCATCAACATGTCAGCGATGGACATGAGCGTCGACGGCATCAAAATCAACGGCGATCAGGCGCAGGCGAACGCCACGTTCCGCCTCAAGCAGGGCGGCACCTCCATGACCATGACGTATTCTCTCAACCGCCATGCCGACGGCTGGCTCGTGGTGAAAAACCAGCCGGGCGAAGGACAATTCGTACACCCGCCGATGGACAAAAATCATTCGGGTTCTGCACCGAATTCTGCGACTCCTGATTTCCCGGACATGCACGAATTCATGAAGAAACAGTCGCCACCAAATAAAAACTAGATCTGATTCTTGAAGTAGTGAAAACCGCTGTGCAGAAAATTGCCCCTCGACTTCGTCCGATGGGCTCCGCTCGGGACAAAATTTTGGAGGCGGGGGGAGTCGAACCCCCGTCCGAAAAGCCTTGCCACCCGAAGACTACATGCTTATCCCGTTCCGATTGTTTCGCCGGTTGCGCTCAGACCGGGCAAGACGCGCCCACGACTAGTCCGATGATCTCGCCAACGCGATACGGACCGAATCGCGCCGGCCAGCCTACTGTGTGACGCCTCATCCCAACCGCGCAGGCGACGCTTGGGGAGACGCGCTACCTAAGTTTGTTTAGGCAGCGAGAGCCAACTGGGAATTGCCAGTTGTGTTGTTCCACCCGATTGCGGGCAGGTGGCGCCCGGCATGCCTTCGGGCCGCGACAGCTTCCGTCGAAACCGTGTCGCCCCCGTTGGTGTTTCTAGAATACCACTCGAAGCGAATCCAGGCCAATTGCGCACGTTTCAGATTCGCGGACCCTATCCAACAATCAGGAACCTGCGGACGGATTGTCAGTTGACACCCCCGAAACGTGTTTCCATAATTTCAAAATGGCGGAAAAATCTGCGAAAGAGCGGCAGAAATCGCTGGAGCGCGCGTTGGAAGATGCCGTTTCGCGCGCGCTGCGCGACAATCTGGCGCCTCTTCAGCGCACGGCGGACGAACTTCACCATGCCTACGCAGACCTCGTCGCGGCGTGTTCGTCCAGCCGCCCGAGCAATGCGCTTCCGGCATTATTGCGCGCGCAGACCGCTGCCGCCGCGCTCGCCGCGGGACTTTCGGTGCTCTCGAATTTTGTGGCCGTGGCGCTGAATCCGCGGGAGCAAATAGCCGCGGACGAGGGAAGTGGGGCAGGCCGGGCGGGCGTAGCAGAAGAAGTTGAGGAAGAAGCGCCCGAAGCGGCAGCCGTTCACCCCGAAGACGCGCCGGCTGCGGCTCGAGAAAGCGCCGAAATTGTGTTGGAGGAGTCTCCCGCCGCTGCGGAAGCGCCGGCGGAAGCAGCCCCTGAAACAGAAACGGCCGCGTTCGACCTCGCCAGCCTCCCGGGCGATGTCCAGGAACTCCATAAGCGCGCCAACCGGGTTGCCAAAGTGGCCATGCAGGACATCAAACTACTCAGGCCCAAAGATGTTAAATTGGGCCGCGAGCACAAAGATATCTGTGTACGGTTGCGCAGTGATCTCGATAAGGCACGAAAAGAATACGACCGTCGTTTCCGAGCGATTCTGGATCACCCGGTGGATTATTTTCATCACTGGATGGTCGCGATCCTTGCCGATGGCGATCGCGAGGCGCTCGGAGAGTACCCCTACCCCTCGCCCGTTCTCCGGCAGTAAGAAAATCGTGAAGAAAACCGCGGGCCAGATTGTTCGGACAGGCGTGGTGTGCCTGTTGTTTTGCGTGGCAGCGCTGGCCGGGCCGCAAACCGCGAATCATTCCGGTCAGCCGGCCAACCGAACCGCGACCAGGGCTGCCACCAGCGCGACCGCGAGGGCGGCTGCAAAACCCGCACCGAAAGCCGCCGTGACGGCGAAGGATCTCGAACAGCTCTCGCGCGCTCTCAAGCAAAAACATTCCGCGTCTGCTTTTGCAAAGCTGAGTGCGTTTGCCAATCAAAAATCCTCGGGCGAGCTCGGATTACGCGCCTCGCTGGCCGTCGGCTACTACGAATACAGCAAGACTCATTACGCCGGCGCGTCGCAATGGCTCGAGCGCGCCCAGGCCGATCCGCTGCTGAAGGAGTACGCCACTTACTGGAGCGCGGAAAACGACCGGGCTCTCAACCGCAACGCGGAAGCGCTCAAGCATTTGAAGCAGCTGCGGCAGGATTTCCCCAACTCGGTGATGACGGAGCAGATCCTCCATTCGCTGGCGGAAGCGGCGCTGGCCTTAAATCATCCGGAAGAAACGCTCGCCGCGTTGAACAGTTATTCCCTCACTTCGGAAAAGCCGGGGCTCCTCTTTCTTCGCGCGGAAGCACAAGAGCAAGCCGGCCGCAAAGTGGAAGCGGCCGAAGACTATCAGACAGTGTACCTGCGGTTTCCGTTGAGCGAACAGGGACCGGAGGCGCGGCTGAAATTGGTCGTGCTGAGGAGCAGCCTCAAAGAACAGCTTCCGCCGATTCCGCTCGATCAGCGGCTGGTGCACGCGGATGCTGTGTTCAAGGCCAAATACTGGAGCGAGGCCCGCAGCGAGTATGCGGCGCTCCTTGCGGACTCAACCGGCGCCGAGCGCGAGCGAGCGGAACTGCGCGTCTTGATTTGCGGGTTGAACCTGGGCGCCGGGCCGGCGGAAGCGAGCGTACTGAAAATTACGGACCCGGATGTGAATGCAGAACGCTACTTTGCCATCGCCAATTGGTACCGGAATCAGCAGCAAACCAGAGAAATGGAAGCGGCCGTCGAGTCGGCCCCCGC
>DASQHY010000064.1:0-10579 GCA_035631855.1 Candidatus Acidiferrales bacterium | reverse complement strand
GGCCTCCAATCAAAACCAGCAAAACCGAAAGCATCGTCAGCAAGAACGCGGTCCGTAAGACTTTCATGTTCCTTCTCCAGCTTTCCCCGAGGCCTTCTCTCGAAAACTCAGTGTAGGGACCGTTTGCGCTCGCGTCAAGTTCATCGCCTCATTCGATCGCGGGACCCTCGCAAGACTTACTTGCGTCTTCCTGCAGGAGCGCCAGCTTTCTTCGCAGTCTCTTCTCTTTCCGGAGCCGCCGCACGCTCGAAGCGCATCTGCTCCGAGCGGCCGTCGCGATCCACCAGGATGTGGTCCCCCGGCAGAATGCTTCCATCCAGAATGCGCATCGCCAGCGGGTCCTGCACCAGGCGCTGAATCGTCCGCCGCAGCGGCCGTGCGCCGTAGGCAGGGTCGAACCCTTCGCGCAACAGCAACTCGCGCGCCGCCGGCGTCAGCTCGATGGTCAGATTCCGCTCCGCGAGCATCTTTTGAACACCGGCCAGGAGAAGATCCACAATCTTTTCGAGTTGCGCCGCCCCCAGTGGATTGAAGATCACAATTTCGTCCACGCGGTTGAGAAATTCAGGCCGAAACGCTGCGCGGAGCGCTTCCATTGCTTCCCGTCGCGCGCGCTCCGGCTCGCGCCCGGCAAGCTCGAAGATGGCCGCCGACCCCACGTTGCTGGTCATCACCAAAACCGTGTTGCGAAAATCAACCGTTCTCCCTTTACCGTCGGTCAGCCGCCCGTCCTCGAGAATCTGCAGGAGGACGTTGAACACTTCCGGATGCCCCTTCTCGATTTCGTCGAAGAGCACCACCGAGTAGGGATGCTGGCGGACCTGCTCGGTTAATTGTCCTCCTTCCTCGTAGCCCACATATCCCGGCGGCGCGCCGATCATACGCGAGACCGAGTGCTTCTCCATGTACTCGGACATGTCAATGCGGATCATCAGCTTTTCGTCGTCGAAGAGGAATTCTGCCAGCGCGCGCGCCAGCTCCGTTTTTCCCACGCCGGTGGGGCCCAGAAAGATGAACGAGCCCAGCGGCCTCCGCGCATCGGAGAGTCCCGTGCGGCTGCGGCGCACGGCATTGGCGACGCGCGCCAGGGCGTCGTCTTGTCCCACCACCCGCTGCCGCAGCCGCTCTTCCATGTGCACCAGTTTTTGTGCTTCGCCTTCGAGCAAGCGGCCCACCGGGATTCCCGTCCACTTGCTCACGATTTTTGCGATGTCCTCTTCGTCCACCTCTTCCTTTAGCATGCGGCCGTTTTTCTGCACTTCCGCCATGTGCTGCTCGGCGGCACGCAATTCCCGCTCGGCGGCGGCAATCTTTCCGTACCGAATTTCCGCAACGCGCGACAATTCACCCGCGCGCTCATGGCGCTGCTCTTCGGCGTGCAGCCGCTCGATGTTCTCCTTGAGCTTGCGAATCTTGCCGATGGCTTCCTTTTCCGCCTGCCAGCGGGTCTTCTGGGCGCTCGATTCTTCGCGCAGCTTTGCCAGTTCCCGCTCGATCTCCTGCCTGCGCTCCACAGAGTGCGCGTCGGTCTCTTTCAACAGCGCCTGGCGCTCGATTTCGAGCTGCAGGATGCGGCGCTCGATGGTGTCAATCTCCAGCGGCAGCGAATCAATCTGCATGCGCAAGCTCGCCGCGGCTTCGTCGATCAGGTCAATGGCTTTATCCGGGAGAAAACGGTCGGAGATATAGCGGTGCGAAAGCGTCGCCGCGGCCAGAATGGCGGCGTCCTTGATGCGCACGCCGTGATGCAATTCGTAGCGGTCTTTCAAACCCCTCAGGATGGCGATGGTGTCTTCCACCGATGGTTCGCTGATCAGAACCGGCTGAAAGCGCCGCTCGAGTGCGGGGTCTTTCTCGATGTGCTTCTTGTACTCGTTGAGCGTGGTGGCGCCAATGGCGCGCAATTCGCCCCGGGCCAGCGCCGGCTTCAGCATGTTGGAAGCATCCATGGCGCCTTCGGCAGCGCCCGCACCCACCAGCGTGTGCAGTTCGTCAATAAAGAGAATGATTCGTCCTTCAGCCTCGGTGATCTCTTTGAGCACCGCTTTGAGACGGTCTTCGAATTCGCCGCGATACTTTGCTCCGGCAACCAGGGCGGCCAGATCCAGCGCGACGATGCGCTTGGGCTTCAGAACTTCGGGAACGTCTCCGCTGACGATGCGCTGCGCCAGGCCTTCCACCACTGCTGCCTTCCCAACGCCGGGCTCCCCAATCAGTACGGGATTGTTCTTGGTGCGCCGCGCCAGAATCTGCATCACGCGGCGAATCTCGTCGTCCCGCCCGATCACCGGATCGAGTTTGCCGCGCCGCGCCAATTCCGTGAGGTCGCGGGCATACTGCTCCAGAGCGCGGTAGGTGGTCTCGGGATTCTGGGAAGTCACGCGTTGTGTGCCGCGCACCGAGGCCAGCGCCTGCAAGATGGCTTCGTGACTCGCGCCGTGCCGCTTCAGGATTTCGCCGGCCGCGTCGTGCTCCAGGCCCGCCAGTGCGAGAAAGAGATGTTCCGTCGAGACGTACTCGTCCTTGAAATTCTGGGCTTCGTCAAAGGCGCGCTGAATCGCCTGATCCAGGGCCCGCCCCATATGTTGTTGCGCGAATCCGCTCACCTTGGGCAGGCGCCCAACCGCCATTTCGACCTCGTGCGACATTGCCTCGGGGGGCACCCCGAGACGCGTCAGCAGCGGCGGGACTACGCCGTCCTGCTGGGCCACCAGTGCCGCCAGCAAATGCACGGGCTCAATCTGCTGCTGTTCGTGACGCCCGGCAAGCTCTTGCGCTTCCTGGAGAGCCTCCTGCGCCTTGACGGTTAGTTTGTCGAATCGAACCATGTCTCATATCCCCCGACCGGGATACCTCCCAGAAGCCGCGCCCCTGGTCTAACTCGCCCGCGAAATCAGACTACTCCCCTAATCCCGGTCTCTCTAAGACACCAGAGGGGCTGGTAAAACACCAGCCCCTCTCTCCTAGCGATATCTTATTTCGCCGACGCCGCCATTGCCGCGACGTTGACGTTGACCTTGATCTGCTTCGGTTTGGCTTCTTCCCGCTTCGGAATCGTGAGCGTCAGCACGCCGTTGCGGTACTCGGCCTTGATCGCATCCGTATTCACCGTGTTCGCCAGCGAGAAACTCCGGCTGAACGAGCCATAGGCGCGCTCCACCCGGAGATAATTGTCTTCGTTGACTTTCTTCTCGAACTTGCGTTCGCCGTGAATCGTCAGGATGTTGTTCTCGACCCGGACGTCGAGATCCTTCTCGTCTACGTCGGGCACATCGGCTTTCACCACCAGTTCATGTTCGGTCTCGTAGATGTCCACGGCTGGCGACCAGGTAGTCAAAGACGAATCGCCCGCACCTCGAAGACTCAGATCCTCGAAGATGCGGTTAATCTGATCTTGCACAGTGGCAACGCCCCGAAAGGGCTCCCAGCGAGTCAAAGTTCTCATTGTTGTATTCACCTCCATTGGTGATTGCACAGAAATAATATAATCTTAGTCTGCTATTGTCAAGAACTTTCGCATCGTCAATAAGCACGTAACATATCCTTTATAATGAGCGCTTTAATAGACACTGTCGCCGAAATAGGCTCGGTAGTGTAAAGGTGTAATGCCTCGATTCCTGGCCTCTGTGTAGACACTTGGCACGCCGCCCCTGCAAGATCCCCCCAGGCAAGAGCCACACTCCAGAAGCTGGTAAACTTCCCTTCGCGATGAAGGTGTCCGACATTGACTATCAACTTCCCCGAGAGCGCATC
Source organism: Candidatus Acidiferrales bacterium (assembly GCA_035631855.1). Lineage (GTDB taxonomy): Bacteria > Acidobacteriota > Terriglobia > Acidiferrales > UBA7541 > DASQHY01. The sequence goes on along the minus strand of DASQHY010000064.1, from coordinate 6,826 downwards.
GCCCAGCGCCCGCTTCCCGATCGTGACGCCTCGCGAATGTTGCTTTTGAATCGTCAGACGGGTGCCTGGGAGGATCGACGATTTCAGGAGTTGCCCGACCTGCTCCGGGGGGACGAATTGATCGTCGTGAACGCCGCGCGCGTAATCCCGGCTCGGTTATTCGGACGCCGCGCGGGGATTCACGCACAGCCCCCGGGCAAGCAGGCGCGCCTGCAACGCCAATTCCTGAGCGCCCCCATCGAGGTTCTGTTGACGCGTCAACTGGAACCCTCCGTTTGGGAAGCCCTGGTCCATCCCGGACGAAAGCTGCCCATGGGCGAAGTGGTGGCGTTCGGCGACGGGGAGCTGGAGGCAGAAGTTATCGGCCGCGGAGAATATGGACAGCGCACTCTCCGCTTTCGTTCACGCGAGGATCTTCATGCCGTCCTCGGGCGCTTGGGGCACACACCGCTGCCGCCTTACATTGACCGTCCCGATGAATCTTCCGACCGGGAGCGCTACCAGACTCTCTTCGCAAGGCATCCCGGGGCCGTAGCCGCTCCGACCGCCGGCCTGCACTTCACCGAACGAATTCTGGACCGGCTCCGCGCCAAAGGTTCGGAGATTTGTGAAATCAACCTGGAGGTTGGCTTGGGGACCTTCCAGCCGATCCGCTGCGAAGAGATGGAGCAGCACCCGATGCACCGCGAGAACTATGAAATCCCCGAAGCGACTGCGGCTGCTATCGCGGCGGCGCGGCGTGATGGCAGACCGGTTCTCGCGGTTGGAACGACGGTGGTACGTGCTCTGGAAGATGCGGCGGAGAAGTGCGCCGCTCGATTCGCAGAGCGGGGTGTCCCGGCATCAGAGTGCTTGCCGGCTGTGGGAAAAGCCGAGGCGGAGCTCTTCATTTATCCTGACTATGAGTTTCGCGTGGTGAATGCGCTGCTGACGAACTTCCATTTGCCGAAGTCGAGCTTGCTGGCGATGGTGGCGGCGTTTGCCGGGCGGGAGCACATCCTCCGCGCGTATCGCCATGCAGTGGAGCAAGGTTACCGTTTCTACAGCTACGGCGATTGCATGCTGATCCGTTAGCCGCCGCCGCTGACACAAATCCGCCTGGATGAGAATGAAGAGAGGCCGTGGCGATGCGCGTCACGGCCCCTTATGCAAACCGGAAAGCGGCACCGCAATCCTCGTTCAGTTGCTCAGCACGAGAACGCGGCGGTCGCCGGCAAAGCGCACTTCCTGGACGGTGCCGTCCGAGCCGATCAGGACGGAATTGTAATCCGCCTTTTCTTTTCGCTCCTCCCAGCGGCCTTCCGATTCGGCAACGACTTTGTTGCCCTTCTGCACGGTCACTTTGCTTCCATCAATGAGTAAGCGGTATTCGCCCGCCGACAAGTCTGTCTTGCCGAACTTGGCGTCACGTGTGATGGTTAGGGACTTGCTGATGGGTTTGGCAAACATGGGAACTGCCAGCGCAACCACCGCCAGCAGCGCGACGATCTGAAACAGGGTCTTGCTTCGCATGCGTGTCCATTCTCCTTTCACTGATTCAGGACAACCGTACCGGTTCGCCGAGAAGGAAAGAAGGGATTGACACGCGCGGGGGGGTGCGAGTAGATTCGCCCCAAGACACACATCACTTCCTGAGCGCACAGCCGGTGAAGGATCGCGTGTCACGGCCCCGCGGCTGCCACCGCGGGGCTATTTTATTATTTCCTCGTAAGCCCCATTCCCTTTCCAGCGTGAATATCTTGCCCCACTTCGAATAGACGACTCCACCGCGGCAAATGTTTCATCGAAAACGAGGCTAGGCACTTTTTCTGCCGGGCTCGTCCAATCTCTTTAGACGAGCCGCACCGCCGTTCCGTTAGTCATTCTCACTCCAAGATCAGAGCGACGCCGCGGTCCATGCGATGCGAGGATGGGTTTCGTGCAACTCCTCCCGCCTTCATCTATAATCGGGCGCTGTCTTCGGAGACCCCTGCGAATGCGGCTGTTGATTTTGAGCGATATTCATGCGAATGCCGACGCTCTCGATGCCGTTTTCCGGGGTGCCGAAGGCCGCTGGGATCGCGCCGTGTGTCTCGGCGATGTGGTCGGCTACGGGCCCGATCCCAACGATGTCACCGATCGGGTTCGCGGACTGAACATTCTTTCCATCCGCGGCAATCACGACAAAGCGGTTACAGGCCTGGTGAACACGGAGGACTTTAATCCTGCCGCGCGCACGGCATCGGATTGGACGCGCACGCACTTACGTGAAGAGAACCTTGATTTTCTCAAGAAGCTTCCCCCTGGTCCTATGGAAGTGGATGGCGTGGTGTTGGTTCACGGTGCTTACCACGACGAAGACGAATACGTTTTTGCGCCGGCGCAGGCGCTGGACGCGCTTCTCGATTCGCCTGCGGCGGTCACCTTCTTCGGGCACACGCATTTACAGGGCGGCTTTTCCTATCGCGACAGCCAACTGGAGGTCTTGCACCTTCGCGCCGATCCCGGGGCGGCTTTTGCGGCGCTGCGGCTGGAACCCTCGAAGAGGTACCTGCTCAACCCCGGTTCGATTGGCCAGCCCCGCGACAGCGACCCCCGGGCCGCATTTGCCATCGCCGACCTGGAAAACCACGTCGTGGAATTCTGGCGCGTGCCTTACAATATCTCTGCCGTCCAGCAACGAATGAGGCAGGCGGGCCTTCCGGAGCCGTTGGTCCAGCGGCTCTCTCTCGGCCGGTGAGGGGTCGCGACCGCTGCGCCGCAGTACTGGTTGGCGCTCTAGTTTCCACGATGCCCGAGGAGCAAAAGTCCGGATTCCCCATCGCATTTCTTGCCGGCGGCGTGATTGTGGCTTTGCTGGTCGGCGCTGTGTTTCTGTACACGCAGCATTCCGGCGGCCCACGCACCGCTGCACCACCTCCTCTTCCGATGGGTGCCGCGGAGCAGGCCTACGCGCCGCGCATTCGCTTCACACAATTCCGGGCGATGCGGGCAGCCAATTTTCTCCATCAGGAAGTCACCTTCCTCTTCGGGAACGTAACCAACGACGGCAACCGCGCCATACGCGAAATCCAGGTGCAGCTCGAGTTCAGGGACGTTTTCAACCAAGTCGTCCTGCGGGATACCGTTCGCGTGCTCGGCCGCAGCGCCGCGCCTCTGGCCCCGGAGGAAAGCCGCGACATTCAACTCACCTACGAGCACATCGCCGCCGATTGGAACCAGGCGAGTCCGGCTCTGCGCATCACCGGCTTGCTTTTCCAGTAGGCGTGGCGAAGGGCGTTAGCGCGTAACTACGTTCCTATCTTATAATCAGGCTCGTGGGATCGTCCCCTGAGCTGGAACAAGTTCTTCGTGAGTTGGCCGCCGCGGGAAGCGTCGAAGTCCGTGAAGACGGCCATTGGTTCACCACCCTGGGGAACAGTCAATGGGAAGTCCGCGCGCAAAGCGGCCGCGTCCTGGTGCACATCTGGTCGGACCGGGGAAATCTCGTGCGGCGCGTGTTGCGCATCGCGGAGAACACTGCAGAGCGGCTGGAACTCGAAGTGGAACGCTTCGGACAGAACAAGCCGGGGCGCCTCGAGTTCCTCCGCGTGGACCTCGAGCCGTCACACCGCCAAATCACGCGGGAGCAATTCCTCGGCCGTTTCGCCGAGCTTCTCGCCGACCATTTTCCCGATGAAGTCCTGGAATCACTGAGCATCGCGCCGGACCTCGAACACTCGCTTTCAAGCTGTTATGCGCGCGGCGTGCAGCGCAGAGGCTCCCAGGCGTTCGCGGTGCTGGGGATTTCTTCCGCGGAGTCTGTAGAAACCCAGGAGAATGCTCTCATCGCCGGCCTATTGTGGCTCGACCGTGTGCGGGGCCGCGCGCGCAAACAGACGGTCTGTGGACTGCGCCTGTTTTTGCCGGCAGGCGCCAGCCGCGTCACGCTTCGCCGGCTCGGCGCACTCGAACCCTCCACTCGCACCGAGGTTTTTGAGGCCGACTGCTCAAAGGGATCGGTTCAGCAGATCGAAGCCCGCGACATCGGCAACGTGCAAACCTGGCTGGTGCCGCGCCGCGAAGTGGAGTCGCTGCTCGAGCGGGCGCGCGCCGATCTCGCTCCGTTGTGCACTCTTGCGAACGAAAGCGTCGCCGCGAGCGTCGTCCCCGGCACCCGCAGTGTGGCCTTGCGGTTTCGCGGCATCGAATTTGCCCGCTGGGAGGACGGCCGAGTGCTCTTCGGCCTGGGGGAACGCATGGAGCCGCTTTCGCCCGATAAGCAGCCTGCTCTACGCGCACTCGTCCACAACCTCCAGGTCCACCGCAATCCCCTGGCAAGCGATCTCCGCCACCCGCTCTATCGAGCCCAGCCGGAGCGCTGGCTCGAAACGCTGGTTCAGGAAGATGTCACGCGCGTGGACGCGCGGCTCGACCCGAGGCACCTGTATACCCAGGTTCCGGCGCTTTCGGCGGGCGACCGCGGCGTGCTGGACCTTCTGGGAATTACGCGCGACGGCCGCCTCGCAGTCATCGAACTGAAAGCCAGCGAGGATCCCCAAGCGTTGTTGCAGGCCGCCGATTATTGGCTGCGGGTTCGCTGGCATCAGCAGCAAGGCGATTTTCACCGCTACGGTTATTTTGCCGGCGTCGAACTGCAGGCCAAGCCGCCCTTGCTTTATCTGGTTGCCCCGGGACTGCAGTTTCACCCGGCCACCGATGTGCTTCGTAAATACCTGTCGCGAGAGATCGAAGTTACGCGAGTGGGCCTGTCGGAAAACTGGCGCCGCGGTTTGCGCGTAATCTTCCGGCAGTAGTGAGCGGCCCCATCCAAAACTCCGAGAGTTGACTTTCTTCTCGGAGCAACGCACAATTCCCCGCATCCTTCAGGTTCGTCAGGGGGGGGACTGCCCCGGCCTAGGAAAGACCCAACTTCAGCGCACACAGGAGATCAAACATGCCGAATCCAGTTAAACCGATTCCCGAGGGGTATCACACCATCACGCCTGGCTTGATTTGCCGCGACGCCGCGCGCGCCATTGACTTCTACAAGAAGGCTCTCGGCGCCGTCGAAATCATGCGTATGCCGGGCCCCGGCGGAAAAATCATGCACGCCGAATTGAAGATCGGCGACTCCGTTGTTTTTGTGAACGACGAGTTCGCCGATATGGGAGCCGTCGCTCCCGACTCGTCCGCCAACCGGTACTGCTCCCTGTATCTTTACGTTGAAGACGCGGATGCCGTCTTCAATCGCGCCCTCGAGAACGGCGCTCGCGTGAAGATGCCGTTGGCGGACCAGTTCTGGGGAGACCGCTACGGCAGGATCACCGACCCGTTCGGCCACGATTGGGGCATCGCGACGCACAAGGAAGACGTTACGCCTGAGGAGATGCAGCGGCGCATGGCAGCCTTCATGTCCCAAGCGGCGGGCCAAAGCTAAGAGCCTTCGCTCACAGGGAACAATCTGTGCCTAAAAGAAGAGAAGCAGCCTTGGCAGAGCCAACGCTGCTTCCCGGGGTGTGTCCTCGAAGTGGTTTTGTCTAATTAGACGCAACAGCCAATCAATAGGTTGCCGGAAAGAATCAAAAACGGATTCGGCGGCTATCGGCCTAATAAAACAGGTACTTGCGCCACTTCTCGTCCTTGTGACCGATCAAGCGCATCAACTGACGCGAGGTGTGCAGTGTAAAGGGGCGCGGGCGTCGCTGCAGCTTCAGCCCAGCCTCTTCCGGAGTCCGGTCCCCCTTGCGGTTGTTGCACTGGTAGCAGCAGGCCACCAGGTTTTCCCACGAAGAACGCCCGCCGCGCGACCTCGGCATCACGTGATCCAATGTCAGCTCGGAACTCGGCAAGGCCCGCGCGCAGAACTGGCAAGTATTGCGGTCACGCAGGAGGATATTCTTCCGCGAGAGCGCCCGGCTCTGCTGCGGGATGTGCCGGTAGGCCAGAAGGCGGATGACCGAAGGGACCTTCAGGGCCCTCGAAGGAGAATGTACCTCCGCGTGATTCAACTCTTCCACCTGAGCCACGCCTTTGAGCATCAGCACCATAGCGCGGCGCACGGCCGTAACGTTGATGGGCTCAAACGTGGCATTCAGGACCAAGACCGGCTCCTGCATCACGCTGGGGCGGCTGTTTCCGGCTTGTGGGCGAGGTCTACTGACACCGTCGGGCGAGGAAGGCCCGGAATGCGAGCTGCGTGAGCCCGCAACAGCCTCTGAGCCCGAACGGGGCCCAGTCTTGACCATGCTGTTCTGGAGCAAGCTCATCGCGGTCCCTTTTCTGTTTCTGGCCGGGCACCTGTGGCCCGAGGCCCTTTCCCACGCTGCATGACGGGTTCGGGCGTCAATTGCCGGCTCGACGACACCCTGGCCACGGTAACCCCGAAAACCTCGGAAGCACCTGCTGCGCGCAAGGTCCGGGCGCAGGCATCCAGGGTGGCGCCAGTCGTCAATACATCATCTACCAGTAAGACGCGGAGGTTGTCAACTTGGCTGCCTGGGCGAGCGGCGAAAGCGCCACGGACGGTCTCCCAGCGTTCATGCAGGCTGAGCTTCAACTTGTCGGGCCGGGGCTTCGTGCGGACCAAGAGCGCTGACCGAAACGGCAGCCCGAGCAGGCGCGCCAATGGCCGAGCGATTAGCTCCGCCTGGTTGTACCCGCGCTGGCGCTGTCGGGCACGATGCAACGGAACGGGCACGACGACATCCGCGGCCACGGTTCCGAACTCCGCGTGCAGCATTTCCGCCAACCGGCCCGCGAACCACGCGCCCAGCGGCGCCATCGGCTCATACTTCAGCAGCGTGATAGCACGGACCATCGCGCCGTCGTACGCAGCATAGCTTCGGGCGCGGTCAAAGCCATACGT
>DASQHY010000063.1:0-4508 GCA_035631855.1 Candidatus Acidiferrales bacterium | reverse complement strand
TACCGCGTCATTATGGAGCTCCAGCCGCAATACCAGCGCGATCCCGCCGCGCTCTCGCTCCTGTACATCCGCTCCTCCAAGGGGCAGCTTGTGCCCCTGGATGCCGTAGCGCGACTCAATCCTACCTATGGCCCGCTCACGGTAAATCACCTCGGCCAGCTTCCCGCGGTGACCCTTTCGTTCAACTTGAAGCCCGGAACTTCTCTGGGCGATGCCGTCACCACCATTCAGACGCTCGCGCGAAACAATCTGCCCGGCACCATCAGCACCAGCTTCCAGGGTGCCGCGCAGGCTTTTGAATCTTCCATCACCGGCTTGGGACTTCTCTTGCTGATGGCCATCCTGGTGATTTACATCATTCTCGGCGTTCTCTACGAAAGCTTCATCCACCCGATTACGATTCTCTCCGGCCTGCCCTCCGCGGGGTTCGGGGCCCTGCTCACCCTGAAATTGTTCCACGCCGAATTGAACCTGTATGCCTTCGTAGGAGTGATTCTGCTGGTGGGCATCGTCAAGAAGAACGCCATCATGATGATTGACTTCGCCATCGAAGCGCAGCGCGCCGGCCATCTCTCCGCCGCCGAAGCCATTTATCGCGGATGCCTGGTGCGTTTCCGTCCCATCATGATGACCACCATGGCCGCGCTGATGGGCACGCTGCCTATCGCCCTCGGGTTTGGCGCGGGAGCTTCCGCGCGGCGTCCCCTGGGCTACGCCGTGGTCGGCGGACTCCTGCTTTCGCAGATTGTTACGCTCTATCTGACTCCGGTCTTCTACATCTACATGGAAGCGTTCCAGGCCTGGGTGAACCGCGTCTTCCGCGGGCATCCCGCGCCCGCCCCGCAATCCGCCGATTAAAATAGGAATCGCACGCGGCTTCGAAGCGTTTTCTCTTCCGTCGAAGTCATGCGGGGAGAAGAAGCGGGGAGATTTCTTGTGAACCTAAGAGTCGGCGGAGCCGGCGGACCTCCGCGGGTCCGCCGGGTCGCTCATTTCTTTCCGGCGGCTCCGCACTTCCCGCACCGAGTAAATCGGCTTGTCCTGCGATTCGTAGTAAGTCCGCGCCAGCATCTCTCCGAGCAGGCCTATGCTAATGAACTGAATCCCTCCGACCAGCAGGGCCATCCCCAGCAAGAACAGCGGCGCGTGCGAACCCATGATCGGGTCCTGCAGGAAAATCTTCCGGAAGGCCAGCACCAGCGTGATGATCGTGCCGGCGCCGGTGCCCACCAGCCCGAACAACCCGAAAAACTGCAATGGCCGCGTGGAATAATCCAGCAGAAACTTCACGCTGATCAAGTCCAGCAGCACGCGGATGGTCCGGCCGATTCCATAATTGGATTTTCCGGTCTGGCGGCCCGTGTTGCTGATGGGCACCTCGCCGATTTTTGCGCCGAACGAGCTGGCCAGCGCCGGAATGAACCGGTGCAGCTCGCCGTAGAGACGGATCTCCGAAGCGATTTCGCGCCGGTAGGCTTTGAACGTCGTGCCGAAATCGTGCAGCGGCACTCCGGAAAGCTTGGCCATGATCCAGTTGGCCACACGGCTGGGGAGCCTGCGCGTCAGCCAGTGGTCGGAGCGCTGCACGCGCCATCCGCTGGCGATGTCGTACCCTTCATCAATCTTGGCCAGGAATTGCGGGATCTCCCCGGGATCGTGCTGCAGGTCGCCGTCCATCGTGACGATCACCTGCCCCTTGGCAAAATCAAGCCCGGCTTTCAGCGCCGCGGTCTGGCCGAAGTTCCGCCGCAGCCGCACCACGTGCACCCGCCGGTCGTTATCGAAAATTTCCTGCAGCACGCGGAACGTGTTGTCCCGGCTTCCGTCGTCCACAAATATCAGCTCGTAGGTTTCCCCGATCGTGTCCATCACTTCGGTGAGCTTCAGATAGAGCGGCGGGACGTTCTCCTGCTCGTTGAAGAACGGCACGACCACGGAATAGGCGATGGATTCGCTGCTGCTCATTCTTTGTTCATTCCCGCGTGGGTCTTCATTCGCCTTCGCTGATTCTTCCGTAGTGTATCAATTCCGCGCCGACCGCGGCGATTACTTTCCTCAACTGCACATCTTTCAGTCCTTCCAATTCGCGCTCCCGGTGCATTTGCAGCCGCGTCGCCGAAGCCGCCAGCGCCGCGTCGTGGTAGCCCGGATGGCACATCAACTCCGTGGTGCCCTCCGGCAGGTTCCACAAAATTGCCTCGATCTCTTCCGCGCCGAGGAAGCCGGTCTGCGTCAACCCGCAAAAAAAATCCGCGCACGCCAGGCCCGCGCGCCTCACTTGATCCCGGGCGTCCGTCGCCATCCAATTCAGTGCGCGCGCCTGCGCGCGCTGCTTCAGAATTGCCGGCAAGTCGCGCCGGTTTCGCCGGACCCCATTCCAACCAATGAAATGCTCCACGGAAACACGCACCGCCGCAATCCCATGCCGCTTCGCCAGCCGCAGCGCAATCGGAAACAGCGCCGGAAGCATCTGCACGTGCTTGTGCCCGTCCAGATGCGTGGGCTGAATCCCCGCCTTGCGCACTTTGCTGATTTGCGCGTCCCATTCCGCTTCCACCTCCGCCGCCTGCAGCCGCCCCGCGAACATCTTCGCAGCCAGCCGCATCGGTCCGCCCGAGAATTGCCCCTGCGCATTCACCAGGCTGGGCACATCCCAGCCCGCCAGGATCGGCCGCCCGTCGCTCAGGTTCAGGTGTACGCCGACGCCCAGCCGCGGCTCCTGCCGCGCCAGCCGCACCGCCGCTTCGAACGCCGCGCCATTGGCCAGCAGTGTCGTGCTGGTCACAATCCCTTCGCGGTGCGCCTCGGCGATTCCCCGGCTCACTCCTTCGCTCCACCCGAAATCGTCCGCATTGACGATCAGCCGCTTCATTCCCGCTCCCTCAGTTCTTTCCCACCGCGCCGCATGTACCTTTCGTTCGCATACTATTGACGCTACGCCCCCGCCTCCCTAGCATTGTAAAGGGGAAGGGAGAAAGAATGGCGTTTCGCAAGGGGGTTGCGGAGGCCTCCAAATGGCGGCAGAGGCGGCGCGGCGTGCGCCTGAACTCGCGCGTTCCGGTCGCTCTGGATTGGGCCGCCGCTCCCGGAAAAGAACAACACATCGAAATCCACACGCGCATGGTCAATCCCTACGGCTGCCTCGTCGTCATACCACACGACCTCGCGCTCGAGCAAAAGGTCCAGCTCACCAACCTGGCCACTCATCAGGCCAACGCCGCCGTGGTCGTCTGGAAAGGCAACAAGCGGCCCGACGGCTGGGAGTTCGGCATCGAACTCATCAGCCCGCAAATGGATTTTTGGGGTCTCGAGCTTTGAAGCCCCCCAAAGTTTCCCCGGCGCCGCCGCAGCCCTCCGTCGCCGGGGAGGAAAAACGCCGCAGCCAGCGCGTCATGGTCCGCGTTCCCGTCACGCTGCATATTCCTGGGCGCGAGACTGCCTCGGCCGTCACCATCGTCGTCAACGACCATGGTGCCCTGATTCTCTTCCGCGAACCTCTCCCTGCCGGCTCTCCTCTGGTCCTCGAGAACGACCACACCCACAAGCGCGTTGCCTGCCACGTCACCCGCGCCCCCAAAGTGACCAACGAAGGCGCCCTGGTTCCTGTCGAGTTCGAAAAACCCATGCCCGGATTCTGGAATATCGTCTTCCCGCAATCCTAGCCGTTTGCTTCGACGTCTGCGCCGGCTCGTCATTCTGAGGGCCGACCTGGTCGGCCCGGAGAATCCATGCCGGGGCCGGTCGTGAACCGACAGGTGTCATCCCGAGCGGAGTCCTTGTGCTTTCTACCGGGACGCAGCCGAGGGATCGCCATGGGTGCTGCTCCGGCGCTGTAGCGTATTCCGCGATCACACCCTGCAGGAACCGCACTCGTGCGGCGGGAATGACAATTTCAACAATCCCGCCCGGTGACCAGCTTGAAAACCGGCCCGGGCAAGTGTAGCTTCTCTTCTAAGGTGGGGTCTCGCAGTCATCCGAGTGGGTCGAAAACCCTTTCTGCTGGGCCCGCATCTTAAAAAGTTACGCGAAGGAGTGTGCCGGGGACGATTCCTGAACCATGACCGGGCCAATTCGTTTATGATTTCATGTTGGCAATGATTCCCCAGGTTGCCCCGGCTCGTTTTCAGCATCTTCTCTGGTTTTTGTATTTTCGGTTTCCCCTGTTGAGAGGCTGACGCGGTGCTTGCCCGGCCCGATAATGCCGTCCAAGTGAGGAGCACATGAATTCTTTGCCATGGATGTGGAGCCGCACCAAAGCGCTCGCTGCTTACCTCTGGCCCTCTCTCGCCATCTTCGCCGTGGCCCTCATCTCTTACTTCTTTTTTGGCAACCGCTTTACGGGAAACGCCAGGGCTGCATCCTCCAGATTCCAAAACGCGCGCGCAGAATCCCGCTTCGAGGAAGACGGCCCGGATCTCGTCCGCCAGCGCATGGAATGGTTCTACAACCAGCGCGCCTTTCCGCTGGGTGGCATTCCTGCGGGCGCGCGCATGAAAGCCTTCGAACAC
>DASQHY010000062.1:0-4188 GCA_035631855.1 Candidatus Acidiferrales bacterium | reverse complement strand
AAGACTGGCGCGGGTGATTTGACGAAACTCAGCCTCAGCGAGGCGTCGGCACTGGTCCGTGCAAAAAAGATTTCACCCGTGGAGCTGACCCAGGAATGTTTGAAGCGAATCGAGCGGCTGAATCCGAAGCTGAATGCGTTTATTGCCGTTACGGCGGAGAGCGCATTGGCGGAAGCACGCCAAGCGGAAGCCGAGGTTCAGAAAGGCCAGTGGAAGGGCTCGCTGCACGGAATTCCTATTGCGCTGAAGGACCTGGTGGATACCGCGGGCGTGCGAACAACGGCGGGCAGCGCGGTCTTCAAGGACCGTGTGCCGACCCAGGATGCAGAGATTGTCCGGCGGCTGAAAGCGGCTGGGGCGGTGCTGCTGGGCAAGCTGAATATGCATGAGTTTGCCTATGGGGGCAGCTCGGTCATCAGCGCCTTCGGGCCGGTGCGGAATCCCTGGGATGCCGAGTATTCACCTGGAGGGTCTTCGGGCGGCTCGGCTGCGGCGGTGGCGTCGGGAATGTGCTTTGGGGCTATTGGGTCGGATACAGGCGGCTCGATTCGGGAACCGGCGGGCTATTGCGGGATTATGGGCTTGAAGCCGACTTACGGCCGCGTCAGCACGCGCGGGGTGATACCGCTGTCTTGGTCACAGGATCATATGGGGCCGATGACGCGGACGGTGCGCGACGCGGCGCTGATGTTGCAGGCTCTTGCGGGATACGATCCTGAAGATGTGACGAGCGCGAATGCGCCGGTGCCTGATTATGCGGCTGCGCTTGAGCAGAAGCCGAGTTTTCACTTGGGGGTTCCGCGTGCTCACTTTTACGAGGAACTGGATGCGGAAGTTCAGGAGGCGATGGCGACGGCGCTTGGCGTTTTAAAGAAACTTACGGCGAGCCAGCAAGACATCGAAATCCCGACAGGCGGTGAATTCGCCGGAACCGTTCTTGTGGCCGAGGCATATGCCTATCACGAGAAGAACGTCGCGAGTCATCCGGAACTTTACCAGCCGGAGACTCTCAAGCGAATTCGCGCGGGGGCGGAGGTCAGCACGAGCGCGTACATTATAGCGCGTCGGCAGCTCGAACAGGCTCGGCGGGCAACGCCGAAGATTTTCGAAGGCGTGGATATTCTGGTGACGCCGACGTCCCCTGTGCCGCCAAGCAAGATTTCGGAGCTGCTCGGCGAGCCGGACAAGCTGCGCGGCAGAGAACTCCTGATGCTGCGGAATACGCGGCCGTTCAACGTGCTGGGATTGCCCACGATTTCGATTCCATGCGGGTTCACCAAGAGCGGCCTGCCGATTGGCATGCAACTCACAGGCCCGATGGGAGGCGAAGCGGCGGTGCTGAGCCTTGCCCATGCCTACGAGCAGGCGACGGAATGGCACAAGCGCGAGCCCGCTGAGGGCTGAGATGCACCTGACGTGCGCATCATCTCGAGCATGAAGAGCTTCTGTCACAGAGCGGTGGGAAAGCTGCCTCAGGAAGAGAAAAGCACGGGTCTGAAGACCCGCCACTACAACAAGACGGAGCTAGTCGAGTTTGGATTTGCCGTGGCGGCGTTTGGCGGCGGCGAGGAGCTGGTCGAGGGCGGCGCGGTCGAAATATTTTCCGCGGAGCCAGACGGATTGAATTTGGGTGGTGTTGTGAATGTCGGCGAGGGGATCGGCGGAGAGCAAGACTAGGTCGGCGCGCTTGCCGCGAGCGACGGAGCCGAGTTCGGCCGTGCGGCCGAGAAATTCCGCGGGGCGCAGAGTGGCGGCTTGCAGCGCAGCGAGCGGAGTGAGGCCAGATTCAACCAGCAAGGCCAGTTCGTCATGCAAGCTGAAGCCGGGCATGCAGTAGGGATTCATAGCGTCCGTGCCGGCAAGCAGGGGCACGCCGACGCGGAACATCAGGCCGACCATTTGCTCGTCCGCTTTGAAGAGGCCGCGGTGGAGCTCGAACTCTGAGGAGGGCCATTGGCGAAAGCGGAAGTCGTTCGAGGGATCCCAGCGGCGGCGCACTTCGCCGCTCATGTAAGCGGCGCGAGGGTCGGAAGTGAAATGGCTGTCGTTCATGTAGCCCATGGCGCGATGAACGGTGAGCGTGGGAACCTGCCAGGTTATGTTGCGGCGGAATTGGGCGAACAAATCCTGGCACCTGGCGGCGTCAAAACTGCGGATAGCGTCGGCCATTAGATTGGTATTTTCGATGTAGCGCATGGGGCGAAGCTGCTTGATCAAATCCTGTTCGCGCCGGGAACAGGCGATGGCGATGCCGGTGAGATGCTCGATGGTGCGCTGGCCGGCGTCGGAGGCCTCGGAGGCGCGAATCTCGAAAGGGAGGTGTCCGGCGAAGGGGATGTTTTGTTTGCGGGATTCTTCTGCCAGCGCGAAATATGCATCGCGCGGGATGCCGTTGTAGATTTTGACGAAGTCGGCGCCGCTGGCTTTGATTTCGTCCGCGGCGCGGCGGGCGTCGTTGGCGTTGTGAATGACGATGGAGCCTGGCCAGACAGGCGGATCGCCGTCAACGATGATGCTCCCGAAGAGGACTTCAGGGGCCGCTGGCTCTTTGGCGAGGCGGGCGCGAAGGTGGTTGGGCTTTCTTACTCCAAACATCAGGCGCACGCCAATGACGCCGTTGGCGATGTAGAGCGGAAGGTCTTCGAGGTCTTGAATGTGGACGTGCATGTCCCAGAGGCCGGGGATGAGATAGGCGCCGTGGGCGTCAACGACGCGACCTGGCGGGGCAGCCGCGGTCACGTCAAACGCAGCCACGGAAACAATGTGATCGCCCTGGAGGACGACGGTTTGATCGGGCGATTCTTTGCCGGTAGCGACGTCCACGACGGTGACGTGGACGATGGTGGTGTTGTTTGAGTCCGCTGCGGAGGGTGGATTCTGCGCAGCTTGCAGCGCTGCAGGAAACACCGCTAGAGCGATGGTGGCTAGAAAAGTGCGCAAGGGCATCCCCTTCGTGAGACGGAAGAGGATGCGGTTGTGTTTCGTGTGCGGAGCGGGGAACGATGAAGCGGCGGAAACATTTGGGCTAGCTGCAGCGTTAGGCATATAGGAACCTTCGGACGGAGGTTGCGTTTATTCTAGACGGCGAAGAAGCCGTTCGTTACCGTTTTGGGGGGAACGAACGTTCTAGATAAACACTACAGGACGATTTTGGGAGGATAGCGATGAAGCGTTCATGGATAATGATCGGCCTTGGTGTGTCTGCAGTGGTGCTGGCGGCGATGACGCCGCAGGCGCGGACAAACAACGAAACCAGTGCGAACTCGCCGGTGTATACGTCAGATGGGAGCTTGAAATTCCCGGCGAACTATCGGGAATGGGTGTATCTGACTTCCGGCGTGGACATGAGCTACAGCCCCAATATGGATATGGGGCACTCGATGTTTGACAATGTTTTCGTGAATCCGGAGGCGTACAAAGCGTTCCTGCAGTCGGGCACTTGGCCGGACAAAACGATGCTGGTGCTGGAAGCGCGCATCGCGGGCAACAAAGGATCGATCAATAAGAACGGTCACTTCCAAACGGGAAACATCATGGGACGCGAAGTGCACGTGAAGGATGAGGCGCGATTTCCGGGAAAATGGGCGTTTTTCAATGCCGAGGACGGGGTGACCGGGAAGCTGCTGCCGCGGGAAATGGATTGCTACTCGTGCCACGCACAGCACGGAGCCGTGGATACGACGTTCGTGCAGTTTTATCCGACGCTGCTGGAGATTGCGAAGAAAAAGAATACGCTGAGCGCGGCGTACGTAAAGGAAGAGGCGGGAAAATAAAGGAGAGCGAGTAAATGCGAACCGCCTCGGAAGGCGGTCCCTACGTGGGAATCCGAATCTACCGCGAACGCGCTGCGTAGCGTGAGACAACACTTGCGCGTGACGGGAATAGAAAAACCTTCTAAAATGAGAAAGTAGCCGCGAATGGGCGTGTAGCTCAGCTGGGAGAGCATCGCGTTTGCAACGCGAGGGTCAGGGGTTCGAATCCCCTCACGTCCACCAATCTTCAGGGGTCCGGCCCGGAGACATAGGTGACAGTTCGTACCGGAGACAAAGGTTACACTTTTGGGCCGAAAGGGTTGTCGAGAGGCTGCAGAGTTTTTTCCTCCAGATCGATGTAGCCGAGATCGTACTGCATAAAGCTGACCAGCCAAATCCCTTCTTCGACTTCTTTGATGCCCACGGCTTGTCCGGC